>JAVXKN010000081.1:0-6186 GCA_036647315.1 Oscillospiraceae bacterium
TCATCAGCGGTGCAAACAAGCAGGAAGTCGGCCAGTTTGCAGCCGAAGTAAGAGAGAAACGTCCGCCCGAGCCGTATAAGGGCAAGGGTATTAAATATGTTGACGAGGTCGTGCGCCGTAAGGAAGGCAAGACCGGCGTCAAGAAAAAGTAAGGAGGTGTGCCAATATGATTAAGAAGCCCGATACAAACGCTCAGCGTCTTCAGCGACACAAGAGAGTCCGTGGGAAAATCTCCGGCACGCCCGAGAGACCCCGCTTGGATGTATTCCGCAGCGAAGCTAACATCTATGTTCAGGTCATCGACGACGTGAACGGTGTGACCCTCGCTTCCGCATCTTCCCTGGAAAAAGACTTTGGCACCGGCACCAACTGCGAGGCCGCCAAAAAGGTTGGCCTGGCTGTTGCCGAGCGCGCTAAGGCAAAGGGAATCTCCGTTGTGGTCTTCGACCGTGGCGGCTATCTGTACCACGGCCGGGTGAAAGCCCTCGCCGAAGGCGCCCGTGAGGGCGGCCTGCAATTCTAAGGGAGGAGGAAACGAAATGGCTAGATTTGAAAGAGAACCCAGTGAGTTCACAGAAAAGCTGGTGACACTTAACCGTGTATCCAAGACCGTCAAGGGCGGCCGTATCTTCAAGTTTGCAGCACTCATGGTAGTGGGCGACGAGAAGGGCAGAGTCGGCTTTGGTCTGGGTAAGGCCTCCGAAGTACCCGAAGCAATCCGCAAGGGTATCGACGACGCTAAGAAAAATATGCACAATATCGCTTTGAGCGGTACCACCATTCCCCACGAAGTGATTGGTGTCGCCGGCGCCGGCCGCGTCCTCCTCAAGCCTGCAAAACCCGGTACCGGCGTTATCGCCGGTGGCCCCGTCCGTGCAGTGCTGGAGACCGTCGGTATCAAGGATATTTACACCAAGTGCCTGCGCACCAACAACCCCCAGAACGTGGTTGCTGCAACCATGCAGGGCCTTGTAACGCTCCGTGGCCCCGAAGAGGTGGCCAAAATGCGCGGCAAGACCGTGGAAGAAATTTTAGGGTAAGGAGGGCTGAAAAACATGGCTAAAACTGCAAAAGCGAAAAACCTGAACATCACGCTGGTGAAGAGTGTGGCTGGTCGTCTGGCAAACCACAAGGCGACTGCCGAAGCACTGGGACTGCGGACCATCGGTGACACCACCGTTCAGCCCGATTCTCCCGCCACCCGCGGCAAGATTGCCCGCATCGGTTACCTGCTTCAGGTTTCCGAGGAAAAGTAAGGAGGTGCGCTACTATGAATTTGCATGAACTTTCTCCCGCCGCAGGCTCTACCCAGGAGGGCAAGCGGAAAGGACGTGGCGCCGGCTCCGGTAACGGTAAGACCGGTGGCCGCGGCCACAAGGGTCAAAAGGCCCGTTCCGGCGGCGGTATCCGCGCCGGTTTTGAAGGCGGCCAGATGCCTCTGGCACGCCGTCTCCCCAAGCGCGGCTTTAACAATATCTTCGCAAAGCCCCTGGAGACCGTCAATGTCTCCAGCCTCGACAAGTTTGAGGACGGAGCGACCGTCAACGTTTGCGACCTGCTGGAAAAGGGTATCCTTTCCAAATGCGAATATGGCGTGAAGATTCTGGGCAATGGTGAAATCACGAAGAAACTCACCGTCCGTGCCACTGCCTTCTCTGCCACCGCCAAGGAAAAGATCGAGAAGGCAGGCGGGAAGGCTGAGGTGGTCTAACGTGTTACAGACCATCCGCAATGCGTGGAAGATTCCTGAGCTGCGGAAGAAGATTCTCTTCACAATTTTCGCACTCCTGATTTTCCGTCTGGGTTCCGCAGTGCCCGTGCCCCTCATTGACACCGTCAAGCTGGGTGGCTATATGGCCGCACAGTCGGGCACCATCTTCGGACTCTTAAACGCCATGAGCGGCGATGCGTTTGCACAGGCAACCATCTTTGCCCTCGGCATCCAGCCCTATATCAACAGCTCCATCATCATCCAGCTGCTCACCATCGCCATTCCGGCGTTGGAGCGGATGCAGAAGGAGGGTGGCGAAGAAGGCCGCAAGAAGCTTGCCGCCATCACCCGCTACGCAACCGTGGCTATCGCACTGCTCCAGGGCTTCGGTTACTACTCCCTCATTCGCAGCGCGAACCTGCTGGATGCCGGTCTTTCCGGCTGGTGGGTCGGCGTGGTCATCGTGGTTGGCTTTACAGCCGGTTCCGCCTTCCTCATGTGGTTGGGCGAGCAAATCACCGAATTTGGCATTGGCAACGGTATCTCCATTATCCTGTTTGCCGGTATCATCTCTCGTGTGCCGAACCTCATCTATAACATGATTAACGGCGTGCGCACCTGGCTCAACCCCGCCACTGCAGAGCAGATTGCAAAATTCACCGAGCAGGAGCTGAGAAACTACAACGCAAGCCTCCTGCACCCGGCGTTTATTCCTCTGTTCATCATCGGGACACTGCTCATCGTCTTCTTCATCGTCTTTATTACCAACTCCGAGCGTCGGATTCCCGTGCAGTACGCCAAGCGGGTAGTTGGACGGAAGATGTACGGCGGCCAGTCCTCCCACATCCCCATGAAGGTGAATATGTCCGGCGTGCTGCCCATCATCTTCGCTCAGGCTATCGCCTCTCTCCCCGCCACCATCGCCGCGTTTATCCCCGGCGGTATGGATTCCGGGTTTATGAAGGTCTTTGACAGCACTGGGATCGTCTACTCCCTGGTCTACTTCCTGCTGATTGTCGGGTTTAGTTATTTCTACTCCACCATTCAGTTCAACCCCATTGAAGTGGCCAACAACCTGAAGAAAAACGGCGGCTTTATCCCCGGCTTCCGTCCGGGCAAGCCCACCGCTGACTTCATCCACAAGGTTCTGGGTAAGATTACCATGTTCGGTGCCCTCTATCTTGCTGTGATCGCAATCGCTCCTATTATTACCGGTAACATCATCGGTGTTCCCTCCCTGGCTATTGGCGGCACTTCCATCATCATCGTCGTTGGCGTTGCGCTGGAAACCGTAAAGGCACTGGAAGCCCAAATGCTGATGCGGCATTACAAGGGCTTCCTGGAATAAGGGGGCGACGGAATGAAGCTGATCCTGTTGGGCGCACCGGGCGCAGGCAAGGGGACCCAGGCTGAAGTTCTGAGCAAGAGACTCAATATTCCAACCATTTCCACAGGTAATATCCTCCGTGCTGCGGTGAAAGCCGGAACCCCTCTGGGGCTCACGGTGAAAACCCTCATGGATACCGGCAAACTGGTCCCCGATGATGTCATTATTGGCATCATCGGAGAGCGGGTCCGGGAGGCGGATTGCGCCAACGGTTACATCCTGGACGGTGTTCCTCGGACCATCGCTCAGGCGGAATCCATGGAGAGCATCGGCATCCACTTCGACGACGTGGTCTCCATTGAAATCTCCGACGGCGAAATCGAGCAGCGCATGACCGGCAGACGCACCTGCACCCAGTGTGGCACCACATTCCATGTGATTGCCAACCCCCCCAAGCGGGAGGGTATCTGTGATGTATGCGGCGGCGAGCTGATTCTGCGCAGCGATGATACGCTGGAAACCGTCCGCCATCGTCTGGAAATTTACCACAAGGAAACGGAACCGCTGAAGGGCTTTTACGAGTCCCGAGGTGTTCTGCGGGTGGTACACAACCAGCCCACCATCGACGCCACCAGCAGGGTGGTGCTCCAAACACTGGGGTTGTGATTTGGCGAAAGCCACATTGCTAGGAAGGAAATGACCAAATTGGATTTAATTTCCCTGAAATCCCCCCGTGAACAAGAACTCATGCGCCGCGCCGGGCGGATCACCGCGGCGGCCCGCGACCTAGCGGGCAAAATGGCAGTCCCCGGCGTTACAACCCTAGAAATAGATACCGCAGTCCGCAAGTTTATTCTAAGCCAAGGGGCGAAGCCCTCGTTCCTGGGCTATGGCGGGTTCCCCGGCTCCGCCTGCATTTCGGTGAACGATGAAGTCATCCACGGAATTCCCGGTAAACGGAAACTCTTGGAGGGGGACATCGTGAGCATTGACGTGGGAGCCGTCATTGACGGCTTTAACGGCGATTGCGCCGCCACCTACCCGGTTGGGAAAATCTCAGCCGAAGCCGCAAAACTCATCGCAGTCACAGAACAGAGCTTCTGGGAGGGCATGAAGTTTGCACGGGCAGGCGGGCGGGTTTCCGACATCGGCCACGCAGTCCAGCAGTACGCAGAGGCCAATGGCTTCTCCGTGGTGCGGGCCTATGTGGGGCACGGCGTCGGGGCCGACATGCACGAGGCACCGGAGATACCCAACTATGGCGCGGCCGGCCACGGTCCCCGACTTCAAGCCGGTATGACCATCGCGGTTGAGCCTATGGTAAACGCGGGACATTGGGACATCAAGGTGATGCCCGACAAGTGGACGGTGAAAACCGCCGACGGCAGTCTGGCCGCTCACTACGAAAACTCCCTGCTGATTACTGAGGGTGACCCGGAAATCCTCACTGTGTTTGAGGGCTAGAGATGGACCTTGAACAAGGGCAAATCGTTTTCTCCACCGCCGGGCATGACAAAAATCGCCCTTTCTTCGTGTTAGCGAAAGAGGGAGACTTCGTTCTTCTGGCGGACGGTAAGGAAAGAAAGCTGGCAAAGCCAAAGCGGAAACGGGCAAAGCACGTTGCCGCCACGGCCAGCCTCCACCACCCGGTCATCGGTAAGCTGCACAGCGGCCAGCCGGTACTGGACAGCGAACTGCGTAACGCGCTTGCCGCGCTGCGCGACGAATCAGGAGGGTATGACGCTTGGCAAAAGACGACATGATCGAAGTGGAGGGCGTCGTGACAGAGTCACTGCCCAACACCACATTCAAAGTGGATATTGGCAGCGGCCACATTATCCTGGCCCACATCTCCGGAAAGCTTCGGATGAATTTCATCCGAATTCTGCCCGGCGACAAGGTGACAGTCCAGATGTCCCCGTATGATATTACCCGCGGACGCATCACTTGGAGAACCAAGTAAACAAAGTTTCACTAGCGGGCGGTACGCCGCCTCATTTCGCGAAAAGTGAACCCAATACAGGAGGGACCCATCATGAAAGTAAGACCGTCTGTAAAGCCCATGTGCGAAAAATGCAAAGTCATTAAGCGCAAAGGGAAAGTAATGGTTATCTGTGAGAACCCCAAGCACAAGCAGAGACAAGGTTAATTTGGAGGTGCAGTAAGAATGGCACGTATTGCCGGCATTGATCTGCCCAAGGATAAGCGAATTGAAATCGGACTCACTTATATCTTCGGCATCGGGCGCACCAGCGCCAACAAGATCCTTGCGGAAGCGGGCATCAGCCCCGACGTCCGCGTGAAGGATCTCACCGACGAGCAGGAGGGTATCCTCCGTGACGTCATCGCACGCAGCTTTACCGTGGAAGGCGACCTTCGCCGTAACACGGCAATGGACATTAAGCGTCTGACTGAAATCGGCTGCTATCGTGGCACCCGTCATCGCAGAGGCTTGCCTGTCCGTGGACAGCGCAGCAAGACCAACGCCCGTACCCGCAAGGGTCCCAAGCGCACGGTCGCAAATAAGAAGAAGTAAGGAGGGAAGAACAACATGGCTACAACCGCAACAAAAGGTAAGAAAGTTACCCGCCGCCGCCGCGAGAAAAAGAACATTGAAAAGGGCGTCGTCCATATCCGCTCTTCCTTCAACAACACCATGGTTACTGTGTCCGACACTGCCGGCAACGCCCTCTCTTGGGCTTCTTCCGGCGGCCTAGGTTTCCGCGGTAGCCGTAAGTCCACGCCCTTTGCCGCCCAGTCTGCCGCTGAAACGGCTGCTAAGGCTGCTATGGAGCATGGTCTTAAAACGGTGGAGGTCTATGTCAAGGGGCCCGGGTCCGGTCGTGAGGCCGCCATCCGTGCGCTGCAGGGCGTGGGTCTTGAGGTTACGCTGATTAAGGACGTTACGCCTGTCCCCCATAATGGCTGCCGTCCTCCCAAGCGTCGCCGCGTCTAATTGAAGGAGGAGTAGAACTATGGCAAGATACACCGGAGCAGTTTGCCGCCAGTGCCGCAGAGAGGGCCAGAAGCTCTTCCTGAAGGGCGACCGCTGCTATACCGACAAATGCGCCTTTGACCGCCGTCCCTTTGCCCCCGGTATGCACGGGCAGGGCCGCAACAAAAAGGTTTCCGAATATGGCATGCAGCT
>JAVXKN010000082.1:0-6164 GCA_036647315.1 Oscillospiraceae bacterium
ATCAGTTCGGAGTTCCGCTCACGGCTGTCTTTATACGCCTGATTGCGCTTACCATCCAACGCCATTTTCTCCTCGTTGAGTCCGCGGATGACATCGTTTTTGCCCTGATTGTGACTGCGGAGATCCTGCAGTTTTTCCTGCTTTTGGGCGATTTCCAGTTCCAACTGGCCGTTCTTTTCCTCAAATTCACGGATGGCGGCAAGCCGCTGGTTGCGGTCGCCGTCGATATCCTGATGGAGGCCCTGCAATTCCGTCAGGGCTTTTTCTGAGGCGGCCCGCTCCCCCTCTAGGGCGGCAAGCTGGGCGGACAGGTCGGCGATTTCCTGAGAAATATCGGTTAAATACTTCTGCAGGTCGGTTTGGCCCTGCTGTTTGCTGGCGGATTCCGCACGGGTTGCCTCGGCGGAGCCCTCCAACTGGGCGATACGCTCCTTGGCACCGGCGGTGTCCAGCTGGGTTTTTTCGCTTCTGGCACGGATTTGCTCTAACTCTAATTTCAGGGATTCCCTGCCGCTTTCCGCCGTCTGCAGGGACTCTCTGCAGTGCTCCAAACGCTCCTGAAGCTGGAGGACGGCATCCTCGTGCTCACGCTGTTGGCTCTTGGCGGTGTCCAGTTCGTACTGGGCGGCGGTACACTCGCGGGTGAGGTCGTCGGCGACGGCCTTGGCCTCCCGCAGTTGCTGCTCTAGGGTTTCCGCCTGTACTGCCAGACGCTCCAACTCGTTTGCGCGGCTTAAAATGCCGCCGCTCTTGGAGGAGGAGCCGCCGGTCATGGAGCCGCCGGGGTTTAAGACCTGACCGTCCAGGGTGACGATTTTGAAACGGTAGCCGTATTTGCGGGCCATGGCGATGGCTTTATCCAGGTCGGTTGCCACCACCATGCCGCCCAGTAGGCTGGAAAAGACGTTTTTGAATTTGGGGTCGAAGTCGATAAGCTTGTCGCCCATGCCCACAAAGCCCGGCTCCCGCTCCACACCGCCGTCACGGAAGTCCCGGGGGCGCATGGTGCTGATGGGCAGGAAGGTGGCCCGGCCGCCGTCACGCTGTTTTAGGTAGCGAATGGCCGCCTTGCCGCTGTCCTCGGTTTCCACCACCACGTTTTGCATGGCGGCACCTAGGGCGATTTCGATGGCGACGGCGTAATCGTCGGGGACGTGGAGCAGACCCGCCACAGGGCCTAAAATGCCGGAGAGGTTGCCCCGCTGGGCATCACTCATCACCATTTTGACGGACTTTGAATAACCCTCGTACATCTTCTCCATTTCGGCCAGCAGATTGCGGCGGGAGGTGAGGGCGTTTTGGTCCATTTGCAGTTTGCGGAGGGCCTCGGCGGCATCCTCCGCTTTCTTTTTACGGGAGGTGAGCCGCAACTCGTAGCCCCCGATGATGTTTTGGAGGGAATCACGGCGGTCACAGGCGGTTTCCAATTCCGCCGACACGGAGGTTTGGGCATCCCGCGCCTCGGTGAGGGCTTCCTCTTGGCCTATCAGCTCCTTGCTGACGGATTCCTCACGGTCGTACAGCTCTTGGGCGGCGGCGGCCAGTGCGGACAAAAGGGCCTTGGCCTCGGAGGCGGAGGCGGTTTCCATGGTCTCACGGCGGCGGAGATTTTCCAGCTCGTCCGCCACGGTACCCGCCTTGCTGCCGGTCTCCTGGGCGGCGGCGGCTTTTTGCTCCATGGCAGCACGGAGGTCGGACATCTGGCCCTCAATGCCGGAGAGACGCTGCTCCTTCTCGGCGATTTGGGCGGTAATAGACCCGGCACGGCCCTCTTGACGGTCCTGCTCCTCACGGAGCCGGCGGGTGTTTTCCAGATTATTTTCAATATTGGCACGGAGCACCGCCACCGCGCTTTCCAGCTCGTTGGCGTCGGTCTCCTGGGTGGAGATTTCAAAACGGATGCGGTCGGCCTCCATGTCCTTGTCCCGCATTTGGGCGGCATACCCCTCGGCGGCGGCGTAGAGCTCCTCCACGATTTTTTGGACGCTCTCCTTGTGGGACACGGCGGTTTCGTAGTCCGTCAGTGCTTTGATGCCGGTGGCGCGGATTTTCTCCAACTGTTCCAGCCACACGGAAATTTCCAAGCCCCGCAGTTCGTCACGGAGGATGAGGAATTTTTTCGCCTTTTCCGACTGGTTGCGGAGGGGCTCCACCTGAAGCTCCAATTCGTCAATTTTGTCGTTAATGCGCACCAGATTGTCCTCGGTGTAACCCAGCTTGCGCTCCGCCTCCTCCTTGCGGTGGCGGTAACGGGAGATGCCGGCGGCCTCCTCAAAGACCTCACGGCGGTCCGCGCTCTTGACGGACAGAATTTCGTCAATGCGGCCCTGTCCGATGATGGAATACCCCTCACGGCCTAGGCCGGTGTCCATAAACAGCTCGTTAATATCCTTGAGACGGGCGGCACGGCGGTTGATGAAATACTCACTCTCGCCGGAGCGGTAGTACCGTCTTGTCACCATCACTTCGATTTCTTCCATGTCGAAAATGTGGGCGGTATTGTCCAAAATCAGGGAGACCTCGGCGTACCCCATGCCCTTGCGGGTCTGGGTGCCGCCGAAAATCACGTCCTCCATTTTCGCGCCACGGAGGGCACGGGTGGACTGCTCCCCCATGACCCAGCGGATGGCGTCTGAGATGTTGGACTTCCCGGAGCCGTTGGGGCCTACGATGGCGGTAATATCCTCCCCGAAGGAGAGCACCGTCTTATCCGGGAAGGATTTGAAGCCTTGTATTTCAAGGGCTTTTAAGTACAAAAGAGTCCACCTCACAATCTGCCTATGGTAATGTTTTATTATAGCAAATTTTTTCAGGTTTCGCAATGATTTTTAGAAAAAAGAGAGCGTTCCCGCTCTTTTGTCGGGAACGCTCTCTTTTTGTTACGCTGTCAGCTCTTTTGGTTTCACACATTTGGAGAGCAGGAGGCCCAGAAGGACACCCACTGCCGCCGGAATGACCCAGCCCAGCTGGAGGGAGGCCAGAGGCATAATGTTGAAGGCCTTTGTCAGCGCCTCGTTGTTAATAACGCCCACCACGGCATAGAGTACGCTGGCTACGCTGGTAAAGCCGATGGCCACGGGGTAGACAAAACGCATATCCCCAATCCAGCGCTGGAAGCAGGAGAGGAGAATGAGGACGATGGCGGGGGGATAGATGGCGTTTAAGACCGGCACGGAGACCTTGAGAATCTGGGCAAGGCCCGCGTTGGAGACCACCATACTCACCGCGGCGAAGAAAATCGCAAAAGTCCGGTAGGAGATTTTCGGCAAAATAGAGTGGAAATACTCGGAGACACAGCTGATGAGGCCGATGCAGGTATTGAGGCAGGCGATGACGAAAATGCCCGCCAGAATGATGGCACCCACCGGCCCAAAGAGGGCGGAGACAATATTGGTGAGGGACTGGGTGCCGTCTGCAGCGCCGGGGAAGGCGCCGCCGGAGAGGGCACCGATATGGGCCAGCATACTGTAAATGACAAGGAAAATGGCACCGGCAATCCAGCCCGCCTTGATGATGCCCTTCACCACATATTTGTCCTCCGTCACGCCACGGGCGCGGACGTTGAGGGCAATCACCGCGCCGAAGTTCAGGGCGGCGATGGTATCCATGGTGAGGTAGCCGTCTAAAAAGCCTTGGACGGCGGGATGGGTAACGTAGTTACCCATGACAGGGCCGTAGGAGCCCACAGGGTTCACAATGCAGGCCACAAACACCACCACAATGAGGACGATGAGGGTGGGGCAGAGAATTCTACCCAGACGCTCCGTCAGCTTTTCGGGCCGGAGGGCAATCACCAGCGCGATGGCGAAAAAGACGATGGAATAGAGCAGCTGAAAGAGGGCGATGTTGGCATCAGGCCCCACAAAAGGCGTTACCGCCATGCCAAAAGAGGTGGAGGCGGTACGGGGAATGGCGAGACAGGGCCCGATGGAGAGGTAAATCAGCATGGTAAAGACGGCGGAGAACGCGGGACTCACGCGGCCTGACAGGTTTCTCATACCGCCGGCGCGGGCGATGGCGATGACACCCAGAATGGGGAACCCGATGGCGGTCATGGCAAAACCCGCCATGGCAATCCAGGTGGCGGTACCCGCTTGGGCACCTAAAAACGGCGGAAAAATCAGGTTGCCGGCACCGAAAAACATGGCGAACAGGGTGATGCCCACCAGTAGCAGGTCCTTGCCTTTTAATTCTTTCACAATAACTCCCCCATGGCACACACACAGGTGCCTTTCAAATTACGCGCCCAGCGTTTTCATGGCCCCGCGGGCGGCGGCTTGCTCCGCGTCCTTTTTGGTGCGGCCTTGGCCGCTGCCTACTACCGCGCCGTCTAAGGCCACCTCCACCACGAAGGATTTGTCGTGATCCGGGCCGGATTCGCTGACCAGCCGATAGCAGAGACTGCGTCCGCTCTCCCGCTGGATGAATTCCTGCAGAGCGGTTTTGTGGTCACGGTCTATATTTTTTTCTGTCTCCCGCTCTAAGATGTACTTTTTTACCGTCCGCCGTGCTTGGGCGATACCGCCGTCCAGATAGAGGGCCGCCAGCACCGCCTCGGTGGCATCTGCCAGAATGGAGGGACGCTTCCGTCCGCCACCCAGCTCCTCCCCTTTGCCCAGCAGCAGGTAATTGCCCAGCTTGAGCCGCAGTGCCACCTCGTGAAGGCTCTCCTCACAGACCAGAGCCGCCCGGGTGCGGGTGAGTTCCCCTTCCGGCAGGTCCGGGTGGGTGCGGTAGAGGTGGTCTGCCACCACCATACCCAGTACGGCGTCGCCCAGAAATTCCAGACGCTCATTGCTGGTGAGGCCGCCCTTGTGCTCGTTGGCGTAGGAGCTGTGGGTCAGGGCATTTTCCAAAAGCACGCTATTTTTGAAGGTATAGTCCAGTTCCGCTTCTAATTCTTTCACGGGTAGACACCCCTTTCATTTTATAAAAAAGCTCCGCCGAAGCGGAGCTTTCCTTGTTTCAAACGCAAATTTACGTCTTTCGCAGGGGTGGCACGCTACATATCGTCTAGCTTTGCCTGTACATATTTCAGCAGGTCGCCGACGGTGGAAATGGTGGCAACGTCATCCTCGTCCATTTCGTCTATGGAGAATTCCTCCTCCAAGGCCATAGAAAGCTCAACCAGGTCGATGGAATCGGCACCTAGGTCCCCTTCAAATGAGGTCTCCAACGTGACGGTCTCCGGCTCTACGCCAAACTGCTCGGCAATCATTGCAATGAGTTTTTCCTGAATCATGATGTTCGCTCCTTCAATGGATAATCTGGGTTTTATCGGGTGGGTTTTACTTATCCCAATCATAGGGAGTTTTACAGAGCGTGTCAAGGGGTTTTTGAAAAATTTTCCCCGAAGTTCTGTGAGAGCTTATTCCGCTGTCTCCACAGGAGCGGCGGCGACGCGCTTCACCCGCATATGCTCCACGTTCTCCGTAATGTCCTCAATGATGCCGGAGGAGGAAAACTGCATCCCTTGACGGATGGCGTTTTTGATGGCGTAGGCATCGGAGGAGCCGTGGGCCTTAATCACCGTTTTGGAGATACCCACCAGCGCGGTGCCACCCACCTCGCCGGAGTCTAAAATCTTTTTGAAGTTTTTGATGCCGTCTTTCACCAACAGCGCGGAAATTTTGGTGATGAGGTTCTTTTTGAACATCTTTTTAATTTCCTTTGCCAAAAACAGGCCGGTGCCCTCCATGGTTTTGAGGAAAATGTTGCCGGAGTAGCCGTCGGACACGATGACATCCACCGCCCCCTCTACCGCCTCACGGGCCTCTACGTTGCCCACGAAGTGGATGCGGCCCTCATCCCCCGCTTTTTGCAGCAGGACATAGGCCTCACGCTGTAAATCCGTCCCCTTGGAGGGCTCCGCGCCGATGTTTAAGAGGCCCACCCGGGGTTCGGGACGGCCTAAGACGTGCTCGGCGTAATAACTGCCCATAAAGGCGAACTGCAGGAGATATTCCGGGGTACACTCGGCGGTGGCACCGCAGTCGATTAAAATTGCGCCGCCCTTGCCTGTGGGGACCAAGGGGGCCATGGCGGCACGGCGGATACCCTTGATGCGTTTCACCAGCAGCGTGGCACCTGACAGGAGCGCGCCGGTACTGCCGGCGGAGACAAAGGCATCCCCTGAACCGTCTTTGAGCAGATTAAGGCCAATG
>JAVXKN010000083.1:0-6152 GCA_036647315.1 Oscillospiraceae bacterium
CCTCATCCGGTCCAGTGTGCGCACTGGACCACCACGGGTTAGGGAAGGGCTCATTTGTATAATGCCCACTGGGCATTATTTCCCCTCGGGGGAAGGCAATGGGGTACAGGGAAGGCAGATGGGATACAAAAAAGCCTCACCCGAAGGTGAGACTTTCTTGCATGGTGGATGAGGGTGGATTCGAACCACCGTAGCTCGCGCAGCAGATTTACAGTCTGCCCCCTTTAACCACTCGGGAACTCATCCATATGAACTTGCGCTGAGAAATGGAGCTGGTGGACGGATTTGAACCCCCGACCTGCTGATTACAAATCAGCTGCTCTACCAACTGAGCTACACCAGCATTCAGCTCGTCCACAGCGAAGATTATTCTACCAGAAAGGAGCGGTAAAGTCAACAGGGAAATTGGAAAAATGAAATTTGGGGCGGGGGAGTGCCCAAAAGAGAGAGGAGCACAGGGGAAAAACTGAGAGGGAGCATTTTGACAAACCCGCTGCGGGACCTGCAGTGGGAGCCGCCCTTGGGGCTGTGTCCCCGCTGTCAGCGGGAGGTTTACAGAGGAGAGAGAAGCTGCCATTGCCGCCCTTTGGGGCGACTGATCGGCAATATTAAGGAGGATAAGAAGGAAAAGCATGACCCTAAAAGAACTATCCAGAAGCTACCGCATTTCGGCGGAACGCCTGCAAAAACGCATTGACACCCTAGACGAGGAACAGAAAAAAATCACAAACCCGGAGCAGCGCATTTTGATGAATCAGCGGCTCACCACCCTGCGCACCATGTGGCGGGAGGCCCGGGACATCGCCGTTTTAACAGAACGCTATTATGAGAGGGGGTATCGGCGCAGTGCCAGATATACGATATAGGAGGGGCTGGGAAAATGCCGCCGATATGGCGTTTTACATGGAGACTATGGCGGAGGACAACACCGGCGAGCTGCGCAAGGTGAAGCGGAATTTAGTGCGGGCGTTAAAGGAGGATGTCACCGACCGCCAGCGGGAACTGCTGATGATGTACTATTCCGAGGGGGTGACGATGAAGGAGATTGGAGACCGGCTGGGCATCGACAAATCCACGGTCTCCCGCACCATTAAGCGTGGAGAGCGGCGACTTCACCGCTGTCTGCGGTATGGCGCGGAGGTGTTTTTGCGCCGGGAATACGATTAGGAACTGTTGTGTTTCGGGGAGGAACGTGGTAGTATAATGTGCAATTACATGGGCACCTTATATGGATAGAGGTAACTTTATGAACTACAAAGCAGTTTTTTTCGATTTTGACTATACTCTGGGGGACGCTACCGACGCCATTGTGGCGGGCTATAACCACGCCTTTGCCGTCATGGGCTGTCCCCCCGCCAGCCGTCAGGCCATTCGGGAGACCGTGGGCTGTATGCTGGCGGACGGCTACACCATCATCACCGGCGACCATGATGAGGGAAAGCGTGAGCAGTTTTGCACCCTCTTTGCGGAGGTGGCTCGACCCTTACAGCGGCTGGGAACCCCCCTGTGCGACGGCGCGGAATCGCTGCTGCGCGCCCTCCACGAAAAAGGGGTGCGTCTGGGGGTGGTGAGCAGTAAGCACACCGGGATGCTGGTGGAAATCATGGAGCAGCACCACCTGACGGACAAGATGGACACTGTTCTGGGGGGCGACGTGGTGACTCACGGCAAGCCCGACCCGGAGGGAATTCTCATCGCCTTGGAGCGGACGGGGATGGAGAAGTGTCAGGTGCTGTTCTGCGGCGACACGGTGATTGATGCCGCCACCGCCCAAAACGCCGGGGTGGACTTCTGCGCGGTGCTAAACGGCACCACCGGGGCCCCGGCCTTTGCCGAATATCCCCACGTCCACATCGCCCCCAATCTGCCGGAGCTGCAGCAGTGGCTGGGGCTGTAACAATTTGAAAACGTGTCAAAAGACCGTCTCGGTGGAGGCGGTCTTTTTTTGCGTAAAAACGGACACACTATTTTACACAGACTTTACAAACCCTTGCAGGACGGCTTTACATGGATCCTTTATACTGAGGACTGTACTTGAGATTGAAAAAACGAATGGAGAACTGAATATGAAAAAGCTTGCCTCCCTCACCCTTGCCGCTGTCCTCTCTCTGTCACTGCTGGCCGGTTGCGCCCCCAAAACCCCCGCCGTCGACCCCAATACCTCCGGGGATCCCGCCGCCACACCCACAGCGGACGCCGCCCTCACCGGCACTGTATCCACCAACGGCTCCACCTCCATGGAAAAAGTCATCGGGGCACTGATGGAGCAGTATATGGCGGATAACACGGGCGTTTCCGTCACCTATGACCCCACCGGCTCCGGCTCCGGCATCACCGCCGTTTCGGAGGGCCGCGCCGACATTGGCCTGTCCAGCCGTGGCCTGAAGGACGAGGAAAAAGCCACCATGACGGGCACCACCTTGGCCCTGGACGGCATCGCCATCATTGTGAATAACGAGAACACCGTGAAAGCACTGACCTTAGACCAGATTACAAAAATTTTCACCGGCGAGATTGCGAACTGGAAAGACGTAGGCGGCGCGGACGGCGCAATCGTCCTCATCGGCCGTGAGGGTGGCTCCGGCACCCGGGACGGCTTCGAGTCCATCACCAAAACCGCCGAAAAGTGCAAATACAAGCAGGAAATTTCCACCACCGGCGGCGTTATCGAGGCCGTCAAGGGGAACCCCAATGCCATCGGCTACGCCTCCCTTGCAAACCTGAAGGACACCATCCACGCCGTGTCGGTAGATGGGGTTATCCCCACCGAAGCGACTGTGCAGGACGGCACCTACGCCGTTCAGCGTCCCTTCGTTCTGGTGACAAAAACCGGCACCGCCCTCTCTCCCGCCGCCCAGTCCTTCTTCGACTACATTACCGGCGCGGGTGCGGACGAGCTGATTGCCGCCGCCGGCGCGGTACCTCTGGCGAAGTAAAACCAGACCCGAAACGGGGCCGCCCACAAGGGCGGTCCCCACGGCGTTTCCGACACGGCGATTGCCGCAAATTGCCCCCCTGAAAGGTAGAGGATATGATGAAACAAAAAAGCACCATAAAACCCTTGGAGCGGGCCATGAATTTGGTTTTCCTCTTCTGCGGACTGCTGGCGGTGGGCTTTGTGGCCCTCATCAGCGTCTATTTAATTGTCTCCGGTCTGCCTGCCATTTGGGAGGTGGGCTTGGGGGACTTTTTGCTGGGGAAAACCTGGGCCTCTACTTACGCGGAGCCCCAGTTCGGCATCCTCCCCTTTATTTTGACCTCGGTGTACGGCACGGCGGGTGCCATTTTAATCGGGGTGCCCGTGGGTCTCATGACCGCCGTTTTTCTCGCCAAGGTGGCACCGCCAAAAATCGCGGGCATTGTCCGCCCGGCGGTGGATTTGCTGGCGGGGATTCCGTCGGTGGTCTACGGCCTCATCGGCCTGATTGTACTGGTGCCCGCCATCCGAGCAGTATTTAACCTCTCCGACGGTGCCTGCCTGCTGGCGGCCATTTTAGTGCTGGCGATTATGATTCTCCCCTCCATCATCAGCGTTTCGGAGACAGCCCTCCGGGCGGTGCCGCCGGAATTTGAGGAGGCATCGCTGGCACTGGGTGCCACCCACATTGAAACGGTCTTTCGGGTGTCCCTCCCCGCCGCCAAAAGCGGCATTGCCGCCGCCATTGTGCTGGGCATCGGCAGAGCCATCGGGGAGGCCATGGCGATTTTAATGGTGGCGGGAAACGTGGCAAATATGCCCTCCCTCTTCCACTCCGTCACCTTTCTCACCACCGCCATTGCCAAGGAGATGGCGTATTCCTCCGGGCTTCAGCGGCAGGCCCTGTTCTCCATCGCGCTGGTGCTATTCCTCTTTATTATGCTCATCAACGTGACTCTGAACGTGGTCTTAAAGCGGAAAAAGGAGGGGTGACATGAAAAGCGGAATTTCCCTCCGGCGGAAGGTTTACGATAGAGGCCTGAAGGCACTTTTATACCTCTGCGCCGGCCTCACCTGCGCCCTGCTGCTCTTTTTAATCGGGTATATTTTCTATCGGGGCCTGCCCCATTTAACGTGGAACCTCCTCACCACCAAAATCACCTATGTGCCGGAGAACATCGGCATTCTGCCCAGCATTTTGAACACGGTGTACCTCATCCTCGTCACCCTGATGATTGTGCTCCCCCTCGGGGTGGGGGCGGCGATTTACCTGACGGAATACGCCAAGAATCGCAAATTTGCCCAGCTGGTGGAGTTTGCCACCGAGACCCTCACCGGCATCCCCTCCATCATTTTCGGTCTGGTGGGCATGCTGTTTTTCTCCCAGTTTTGCAATTTGGGCACAACGCTTTTAGCCGGTTCCCTGACGCTGGTGATTATGACCCTCCCCACCATTATCCGCACCACACAGGAGAGCCTGAAAACCGTCCCACAGAGTTTCCGTGAGGCGGCGTTGGGGCTGGGGGCGGGGAAGTGGCATATGATTCGCACCGTGGTGCTCCCCTCGTCGGTGGACGGCATTGTCACCGGCTGTATTCTCTCCATCGGGCGGATTGTGGGGGAGTCGGCAGCACTCCTCTTTACCGCCGGCTTCGGGCTGGCACTGAACGGATTTTTCACCGCCATGGGTTCCTCCGGGGCCACCCTCACCGTGGCACTCTATATTCTCGCCATGGACAGGGGGGAGACCGGCGCGGCCTTCGCCATCGCGGCGATTTTGATGGTGCTCACCTTTGTCATTAACCTTGCCGCCAAGCTGGTGGGCAAAAAGCTTAGAAAGTAAGGAGGGGTTTTTGTGGAAGCTCCCATTTTAGCCGCCAAAGACCTAAACTTCTGGTACGGCGCAAATCAGGCCCTGAAAAACATCAACATGGACATCCCGGAAAAGCAGGTAACAGCCCTCATCGGCCCCTCAGGCTGTGGCAAGTCCACCTTTCTCAAAACGCTGGACAGGATGAACGATTTAATCCCGGAAGTGCGGGTGGAGGGGCTTGTCACCTATCGCGGGAACGATATTTACGCCCCGGAGGTGGACGTTACCGACCTGCGGCGGCACATCGGCATGGTGTTCCAAAAGCCCAATCCCTTTCCCATGAGCATTTATGACAACATCGCCTACGGCCCCCGCACCCACGAAAAGCGGAAAAAGGCGGACTTGGACGAGTTGGTGGAAAAGTCCCTCCGGGGTGCCGCCATCTGGGACGAGGTGAAGGATCGGCTGAAAAAATCTGCCCTCTCCCTCTCCGGCGGACAGCAGCAGCGGGTGTGTATCGCCCGCGCGCTGGCGGTGGAGCCGGATATTCTCCTCATGGACGAGGCGACAAGTGCATTAGACCCCATTTCCACCTCGAAAATCGAGGATTTAATCGCCGATTTGAAAAAATCCTACACCATCGTCATCGTCACCCACAATATGCAGCAGGCCACCAGAGTTTCTGATCGTTGTGCTTTCTTTTTGACGGGAGAAGTGGTAGAATTTGGGGAGACAGAACAAATCTTCTCCCTGCCCCGTGACAAGCGCACGGAGGACTATATTACAGGGAGGTTCGGATAATGAGAAAGACCTTTGACGCGGAACTTTTGGAATTAAACGAGGAAATGACCACCATGGCTACCCAGGCGCAAGACGCGCTGGATGTGGTCACCGCCTCCCTCTCCGCCGGTGACGGCGCGGCGGCGAAAACCGTTGTGGAGATGACCGCCTCCATGAACCAGATGGAGCGGGATATTGAGGACCGCTGTCTGAAGCTACTGCTGCGTCAGCAGCCGGTGGCGCGGGATTTGCGCACCATTTCCACCGCGCTGAAAATGGTGACGGATTTGCAGCGCATTGGGGACCAGGCCGCCAACATCGCGGAAATTTCCCTCCTCCTGTCCAGTCAGGACCAGGTGCGGGTGCCGGAGAATATTCAGAAAATGAGCCGCCGCGCCGGGTCTATGGTGCGGCAGGCCATCGCCTCCTACACCGAGCGGGACGTGGAGCAGGCCTGCGGCGTGGTGAATTTGGACGACGAGGTGGATTTGCTCTTCACCCAGACCAAGTCGGAACTCATTGACCGTATCGCGGAAAATCGGGACGACGCGGACGAGGCGGTGGACTTAATCATCATCGCAAAATATTTAGAGCGCATCGCCGACCACGCGGTAAACATCGCCCGCTGGGCCATGTTCTGTG
>JAVXKN010000084.1:0-5952 GCA_036647315.1 Oscillospiraceae bacterium
GCCTTGCCGGAGCGTTTGCTCATGCGGACGGGCTTGCCGTCCTGCAGGAGGTTCACCAGCTGCATGAGCACCACCACTAGGCGGTGGGACCCGTCCAGACCCAGTCCGTCCAGTGCCGCCTGGAGCCGGGCCACATGGCCGTGGTGGTCGGCACCCCAAATGTTCACGGCGGTCTGGAACCCCCGCTGGTCTAACTTATTGCGGTGGTAGGCGATGTCGGCGGCGAAGTAGGTGTAAAAGCCGTTGCCGCGGCGGAGCACGTCGTCCTTCAAATCCAGCTTATCTGCCTGCTCTTGGGTTTTGCCCTCCCGCATGAATTTTTCTTTCAGAAGCTGGGTGGTGTTGAGCCACAGAGCGTCGTCCTTTTCGTAGGTGAGTCCCTTGTCAATGAGCATCTGGACGGTTTCCGCCACATAGCCGCTCTGGTGGAGCTCCGACTCGTAAAACCACTGGTCGTACTCGATTTTATACCGGCGCAAATCCGCCTGCATATTGGGGATGTTGGTTTTCAGGCCGAAGGCGGCCATCTTTTCCATCCGCTCCTCGTCGGGGGTGTCCTTATAGGCATCGCCGAACTCCTCGAAAAACGCCCGTGCCAGCTCCCGAATATCCTCGCCTTGATAGCCGTTTTCCGGGAAAGGAACGGCCTGTTCGCCTAAGATGATCTGCAAATACCGGGCCTGGATGGACTCGGCGAATTTGTGAATCTGGTTGCCGGCATCGTTGACGTAAAACTCTTTCCAAGTGTCGTACCCGGCGCGCTTTAACACTGCCGCCAGCGCGTCCCCTAAAACGCCGCCACGGGCGTTGCCCATGTGCATGGGGCCGGTGGGGTTTGCGGAGACAAACTCAATCATCACCTTTTGGCCCTTGCCCTCGTTAATTTGCCCGTAGGTCGCGCCCTCTTGTTCAATGTCGGAGAGCACGTCGCCGTACCATTTGCTCCCTAGGAAAAAGTTGAGAAACCCCGGCCCTGCAATCTCTGCCTTGCCGAAGAAGGAGCCGGTTAAATCCAAATTGTCCAGCAGAGCCTGGGCGATGACCCGGGGGGCTTTCCCCATGGCCTTGGCGGCGGACATGGCAAAGGAGGAGGCGTAGTCGCCGTTTTTCGTGTCTTTGGGAATGTCCACGGTGGCGTTAATGGTAAGGTCGGCGGGTAAAATGCCCGCTTTGGCGGCTTTTTCGTAGGCACTTTGGGTCAGGGCGAAGACCTGCTCCCGTGCGTTTTGTATCATGTTCATTTTTTCACCTTTTTACTGTCGAATTGCGGGCTTGTCAGCGTCCCGCACGTTAATTTCAAAGAGATTACGGCCTGCCATGGCGTTGTCAATCTCCAGGGCGTAGTCGATGGTAATGTCGCCGCCGTCGGCGTTTAAGCTGGAGTGCATCCGGCGGGTGGAGATGCCGATGGCCAGCGGCCCGTAGGGGGTTTCGTACATGGACAGGTGTCGGCGGCCCACCTCAAACACCATCTGGGAGTTCACCGTTCCGATGCGGAGGAGGGTAATGCGGCTCTTTTCCACCTGAAAGGTGGTGAGCGTGCCGTCCAGCCCGGTGATGGGGCTCTCCTGATAGGAGAGGGTGAAATTGTCGTCCCCCTCGTCGTGGAGCTGGCCCCGGGTGGTGAGCTGGATGACCTCCGGCTCGCAGTCGTCAAAGGACTGATTGCCCTTAATGGAAATAATCACGTTTTTATCTTGCAAAGAAGTGCCTCCTCACGGCGGAAAAATTTCTAAAAACCAACAGATAGAGGATATTATAAGGGGAAAAGCTCCCCATGTAAAGGAAAATCCTCAATAATCTTCAATTTTAATCTGCTCCACCTGCTGACCGATGTCCTCCCCCAAGAAAATGGAGGCCAGTGCCCCGAAATCTTCGGCACTGTCGCTGGCGAAAAACCGGCGGGTGCCCGCTCGTTTGGTGGCGTTGAGCGCGCCCGACTCCTGCAGCTGATTTGCCACGGCCCGGGCGCAGGTGGCCCCGGTGTCGATGAGGGAAACGGTTTCCCCCATGTAGGCGGAAATGGCCTGTTTTAAGAGGGGGTAATGGGTGCAGCCCAGCACCAGCGTGTCGATTTTTTTCGCCTTCATAGGTGCCAAATATTCGGCTAACACAGTCTCCACCACGGTGTCACCGGTGCGGAACCTGCCGTTTTCCACCAGTGGCACCAAAAGGGGACAGGGGGCGGCGGTGACGGTTCCCTTGGGATTCAGTGCCACAATATGGTCGGCAAAGACCCCGGAGCGGATGGTGGCGGCGGTGCCGATGAGGCCGATGCGGCCGGATTTTGTGGCGGTCACAGCTTCATGTGCGGCGGGGTCTACCACCCCGAAGATGGGCAGGCCCGGGTTCTCCGCCGTCAAAATGTCCAGCGCGGCGGTGGACACGGTGCCGCAGGCGATGACGATGGCCTTCAAATCGAAGGTGCGTAAAAAGGCCACGTCCTGCCGTGCGTATTTGAGAATGGTGTCCCGGGAGCGGCTGCCGTAGGGCACTCTGCCGGTGTCGCCAAAATAAATTAAATCTTCGCCGGGCATGAGGCGCATCAGCTCCCGCATGGCGGTGAGCCCGCCCAGACCCGAATCAAAGACCCCAATAGGCCGGTTGTCCATGGAAAACCCCTCCAAATAGATGTTACTTCTATGATATGCCAAAACCCCCGCAAACACAAGGAAAAATTCACAGCTCCTTCACAAGTTTCTTTCTCATTCCATTTGACAAGCCGTGAAAATATACTATAATGTAAGGTACACGCAAAATGACCCTCAAATTCTCTTTAGGAGGTGCGCTCAATGGAGCTGAATTTGACCCAGAAACAATTTCGCAGACTGTTAGATATGGTTTACATCGGAAATTGGATTCTCAACTCGACCCGTGGTGACGAGCGTTTTGAGGATTACGATAAGGTGGAGAGCCTCCTGTTCCAAAAGGCGGCGGAAAACGGCATGCCCGCGCTGGCGGAGCTTTACGAGGGGGAGATTATCCCCTCCCGGGCTTTTTCCGACGGCGGGATTCACGAGGCCATCATGGAGTACGAAAACAACGTCTTCTTCGAGATTCTCGCCGAGGATTTGGCACGGCGTGACATGGAGGCGGAGGCCATCGACCAAGAAAATCTCGACGAGCTCTCCCACCGCATGGATGCCTACATCGAGGAATTCGAGGAGCACGGCACCGACCACCTCACCGTAGAGGCAGACAGCTAAACCGCAAGGGGGACGCACACGCGCCCCCCTTTTTCTCACGCCTCATCACATCACAAAGGAGCCATCACAATGGATCAAAACGTCTCTATCATCGCCCGGGAGTTGGGCCTTGTCCCCCAATACGTCCAAAACGTCGTCACCCTCATCGACGAGGGGAACACCATCCCCTTCATCGCCCGGTACCGCAAGGAGCAGCACGGCACCATGGACGACCAGGTGCTCCGCGCCTTGGCTGACCGGCTGACCTATCTGCGGAATCTGGACAAACGCCGCCTTGAGGTGAAAACCGCCATCGAGAGCCAGGGCAAGCTGACGGACGAGCTGTCCGCCGCCATTGATGCCGCCCCCACCTTAGCCGAGGTGGAGGATTTATACCGCCCCTACAAGCAGAAACGCCGCACCCGGGCAACGATTGCCAAGGAGCGGGGTTTGGAGCCTTTAGCGGACTTCTTGTGGGCACAGACGCCGAATTGCGGCGACCCCCTCACAGAAGCGATGCAGTACATCGACGAGGAAAAAGGCGTTCCCACCGCCGAGGACGCGCTGGCGGGTGCCCGCGACATTATCGCGGAGACCATTTCCGACGATGCCGCCCTGCGGAAAGCCCTGCGCATCCTCTACCAAAACCGGGCGCAGATTGTCTCCAAGTCCCCCAAAGCGGAGGCGGAGGACTCGGTTTATCGGCTCTATTACGACTTTACAAGCCCCGCCGGAAAAGTCCAAGGCCACCAGATTTTAGCCATGAACCGTGGCGAGCGGGAGGAATTTTTGAAGGTGTCCGTGGCGGTGGAGCGGGACTTTCCCGTCCGGCTCATTCTGCAAACCGTCCTAAAGCCCGCCTGCCCCACTACCCAGCAGGTCACGCTGGCGGCGGAGGACAGCTACGACCGCCTGATTGCGCCGTCTTTAGAGCGTGAGCTGCGAAACGACCTCACCGACAAGGCCAATGAGGGGGCAATCCACATGTTTGCCCTCAACCTGAAACCTCTTTTAATGCAGCCGCCGGTAAAGGGCAAAGTGACGCTGGGGCTGGACCCCGGCTACCGCACCGGCTGCAAAGTGGCCGTGGTAGACGGCACAGGCAAAGTGCTGGACACCGCCGTGATTTACCCCACCCACGGCGACCGCCAAAAGGCGGAATCCATTGCCACCCTAGAAAAACTGGTGCACAAACACCACATTGAGCACATCGCCATCGGCAACGGCACCGCCTCCAAAGAGACGGAAATGATGGCGGCGGAGCTGATTCACAAAGTGGGTGGCGGCATGTCCTACATGGTGGTCAGCGAGGCGGGCGCGTCGGTCTATTCCGCCTCCAAGCTGGCCTCCGAGGAGTTCCCCCAGTTCGACGTGTCCCTCCGCTCCGCGGTGTCCATCGCCCGCCGTCTGCAGGACCCGCTGGCGGAATTGGTGAAAATCGACCCACAGGCCATCGGCGTGGGCCAGTATCAGCACGATATGCCCCAGAACCGCCTAGACGAGGCCCTGGTGGGCGTTGTGGAGGACTGCGTCAACAGCGTGGGGGTGGACCTCAACACCGCCTCACCGTCCCTTTTAACCCGCGTGGCGGGTCTCAACGGCACCACCGCGAAAAACATCGTCAAATTCCGTGAGGATAACGGCGTGTTCACCACCCGCCGCCAGCTGCTGAAGGTGGCAAAGCTTGGCCCCAAAGCCTTTGAGCAGTGCGCCGGCTTTTTGCGGGTGCCGGAGAGCAAAAGCGTGCTGGACAACACCTCCGTCCACCCCGAGAGCTATAAAGCGGCGGAAAAACTGCTGGAACTTTGCGGTTATACCCTGAAAGACGTCACCGCCGGCAACTTATCCGAGCTGAAAAGCCGCCTGCAGGCCTACGGCGAAGTAAAGGCGGCGGAGGCCTGCGGCGTGGGCGTTCCCACTTTGCGGGACGTTGCCGCCGAGCTGCAAAAGCCGGGCCGTGACCCCCGCGACGAGCTGCCCACCCCCCTCCTGCGCACCGATGTGATGAGCGAAAAGGATTTGAAACCCGGCATGGAGCTGGTGGGCACCGTCCGCAACGTCATTGACTTCGGCGTGTTCGTGGATATCGGCGTCCATCAGGACGGCCTAGTCCACATCTCCCGGCTCTGCGACCGCTTTGTCCGCCATCCGTCCGAGGTCTGCCGCGTGGGCGATATCGTCACCGTGTGGGTGGTAGAGGTGGACGAGAAAAAGAAGCGGATTTCCCTCACCATGAAGAAACCCAAAGAAACTGGGGGCGCGTAAAATGATGACCTTCGACCAGGCGGGCGACCTTTTAGACCAAATCGCCGAGGAGTTCCCCCCGGAATTTTACCGTGAGTTAAACGGCGGCATCGCCCTCCTGCCCGAGGAAAAGGAGGACCCGGAAAACCCCGGCCTCTGCATCATGGGCGAGTATTGCACCGACGAGTTGGGCCGCTATATCCGCATCTATTACGGCTCCTTTCAGTCGGTCTGCGGCGACTTGGACGACGACGATTTGTACGAGGAACTCTACGCCACCCTCTCCCACGAATTCACCCACCACCTAGAAGCCCTAGCCGGCGAGCGTGGTTTGGAGCTGAAAGACGAGGAATTCATGCGGGAGTACCGCAAGGAAAAAGAAGAAAAATAAGAGAATAAGGAAAGGGCGGCGGTTGTGAACCGCCGCCCTTTTTTGTCCCCCGCGGGGGGTTGGACGTTGGGTACGGATTGCCACACCAGCCTTTGGGCTGGTTCGCAATGACAGATATGTTAGGTAGTGTCA
>JAVXKN010000085.1:0-3004 GCA_036647315.1 Oscillospiraceae bacterium
CTGCAGGTCTCCCGATACACCGTCTATAAATATCTGGGCGAGCTGGCGGAAACTGCAAATCAAGAATCATAATTTGGAGGCTAAACCATGAATCAAACCAGCTACAAAAAGGAAATTGAAGCCTATTTCGCGGACAAGGAGCCCGCGCTCATTGCCGCCATCTCCCGACTGGTGGCCATCCGCAGCGTGAAGGAGGCACCCGCCGCCGGTGCACCCTTTGGCCCCGGTCCCGCCGCCTGTCTCAACGAGGCACTGCAGCTGGCAAGTGAACTGGGCTTTGCCGTCCAAAATCACGAGGGCTATGTGGGCACCGCCGACTTAAATGACAAGGAGACCGCCGTGCACATTTTAGGCCATCTGGACGTGGTGGGCGAGGGGACCGGCTGGACCGTCACCGAACCCTACGCACCCAAACTGGTGGATGGGATGCTCTACGGCCGTGGCACTGACGACGACAAGGGCCCCCTGATTGCGGCCCTCTTCGCCATGAAAGCGGTAAACGATTTGGGCCTGCCCCTCACGAAAAATGCCCGCCTCATCATGGGCACCGACGAGGAGAGCGGCTCGGAGGACATTGCGTACTACTACAACAATCACCCCTTCGCCCCCTATGCCTTCTCCCCCGACGCGGACTTCCCCCTCATCAACATCGAAAAGGGGAGCTACAAGCCCACCTTCTCCGCACAGTGGAGCGAAACGGCGGCTACTCCCCGGGTTTCGTCCATTGGCGGCCCGTTCCGCATCAATGTAGTCCCTGCGGCGGCGGAGGCCGTAGTTGCGGGAATGACCCCGGCGGAACTGGCACCCTATTTTGAAAAAGCCACCGCCAAAACCGGCGTAACATTTACCGCCACCCCCGGGGCAGACGGCAAAACCGCCATCCGCGCCGCCGGTCAGGGGGGCCACGCCGCCTCCCCTGAGGAGGCCAACAACGCCCTCACCGGCCTTATCTCCATGCTCTCCTCCCTGCCGCTGGCTAACCTCCGCTCCACGGTGGCACTGCGGGCACTGTCCATTCTGTTCCCCCACGGCGACTACTACGGCAAGGCCATCGGCGTGGCGCAGAAAGACGACATTTCCGGCCACCTCACTCTGGTGCTCTCCATGATGGACTTCTCCGAAACCGGCTTTTCCGGCCGGTTCGACAGCCGCGTCCCCCTCTGCGGCAATGAGGAAAACTGCAAAAAAGTCGCCCAGGCGGCCTTCAAGGCCTATGAATTCACCTGCATCGGCGACATGGATGCCCCCCACCACACCGAGGCGGAATCTCCCTTTGTCAAAACACTGCTAAAGTGCTACGAGGAATACACCGGCAACACGAACAGCAAGCCCCTTGCCATCGGCGGCGGCACCTACGTCCACGACATTCCCGGGGGCGTGGCCTTCGGGTGCTCTATGCCCGGCTTTGTCTCCAACCTCCACGGCCCCGACGAGCACGCCCGGGTGGCGGATTTAATGACCTCCGCCAAAATCTTCACCCAGGCTATCGCCCAACTGTGCTTCTAAAAAATACGAAAATATCCATAAAAAAACCACCGATTGTCATGACAATCGGTGGTTTTTTTATCTTTCATTACTGATGGTACAGCTTATTGGTCTCGTACTGGGGGGCGCAGGTGAGGCGCAGGCCCAGACGCTTGTAGGTGTGGCTGTCCGCCTCGGAGAGGATGACGGTGGAATGGGCCTCGCAGTCCCGCAGGGAGGCCAGCACCGCCAAAGCTTTTTGCGCCTGGGGGTTAATGGTGGCACTGATGGCAAGGGCAATGAGCGTCTCGTCGCTGTGGAGGCGGGGGTTGGTGCTCCCCAGATGATTGGTTTTCACGTTTTGAATGGGCTCGATGGCCTCACGGGAGATTAAATGGTCGTGCTTGCCGATGCCCGCCAGAGACTTTAAGGCGTTGAGCATAGCCGCCGAGGACGCGCCTAACAGGTCGGTGGTTTTGCCCGTCACAATGGTGCCGTCGGGGAGGGAGATTGCCATGGCGGGCCTCCCTGTCTCCTCCGCCACCGCCATGGCGGGGGCAATCACCGTGCGGATTTCCGGCTTGATTTTCGCCTGCTGCATGAGCAGTTCCAGCTTGTACACCATCTCGTCGCTCCCCCGGCCCTGACGGCGATCGCAGAGGCCGTCGTAGTACCGGCGGACAATCTCCTGCTGGGCGGCACGGCAGACCGCGTCGTTATCCGTGATGCAGTAACCCGCCATGTTGACCCCCATATCCGTGGGGGACTGGTAGGGGCAGGCACCTGTGATTTTTGTGAAAATCGCGGCCAGAACCGGGAAAATCTCCACGTCACGGTTGTAGTTCACCGTGGATTCGCCGTAGGCTTGGAGGTGGAAGGGGTCTATCATGTTCACGTCCGCCAAGTCGGCGGTGGCGGCCTCGTAGGCCAGATTTACCGGGTGCTGTAAGGGCAGGTTCCAGATGGGGAAGGTCTCGAATTTGGCGTACCCCGCCTTCACGCCCCGACTATATTCATGGTACAGCTGGGAGAGGCAGACCGCCATCTTCCCGCTGCCGGGGCCGGGGGCCGTCACCACCACCAAAGGGCGGCTGGTCTCGATATAGTCGTTGTGGCCGCAGCCCTCGTCGCTGACAATGTGTGAAATGTTGTGGGGGTACCCCTCGATGGGATAGTGGAGGTACACCTTGACCCCCAAATCCTCCAGCCGCTTTTTGAACACATTGGCCGCCGACTGGCCGGCGTAGCGGGTGACGACGACGCTCCCCACATACAGCCCCTTGCTGCGGAATTCGTCGATGAGCCGCAGCACATCCACGTCGTAGGTGATGCCCAAATCGCCCCGCACCTTGTTTTTTTCAATGTCGGCGGCGTTGATGGCGATGACCACTTCCATGCGGTCCGCCAGCTGGGTGAGCATCCGAATTTTGCTGTCCGGCGCGAAGCCGGGGAGGACACGGGAGGCGTGGTAATCGTCAAAGAGCTTGCCCCCAAACTCCAAATACAGCTTGTCCCCAAACTGGGCAATCCGCTCGTTAAT
>JAVXKN010000085.1:3100-5903 GCA_036647315.1 Oscillospiraceae bacterium
GATACGCTTGGACTGCAGCTCTAAATATTTCTCGTTGTCAAATCCCACTTCCGCCATAATCCCATCCCTCTCGCATTTTCTCCATTAAACGCTATTGTACCATTGGAGGATGAATTATTCAAGGGGAAACAAATTTGAATAGCACCCAGTTCAGTGCTCAAAATAGGAAGTTATTGATTGTCAGCCTTACATTTTGAATTTGCCATGAGGTTCAGTAGCACTGCAATCACAACAAGAATCATCGACACGATAGAAATTGCTCCAATGGTATCCATTAAGGAAGACCAGTCCATTATATTCACGCGGTGCTGAATCTCAAATAGTTGAAAAATCAATGCGCCAGAAC
The DNA here is from genome assembly GCA_036647315.1 of Oscillospiraceae bacterium. Classification (GTDB taxonomy): domain Bacteria; phylum Bacillota; class Clostridia; order Oscillospirales; family Oscillospiraceae; genus JAVXKN01. The sequence continues at coordinate 3,447 of JAVXKN010000085.1, forward strand.
AGAGGCAAAGGCTATAAACGGAATAGTTTGTGATACTACGACCCTTTTTGTGCTGTTTTATTGCAATCATTGGTATAGCCCAAGACATCATACCCAAAAACAAACTGGCTAAGCTAAAAAATGTGCTCATTGTTTTTCTCCCCCATCAAGTACAAATTAAACCCCTCATCCGCTTTTGAGTAAATGCAAGAAGTTCTCATTCAGTATACCACAGCGGGGCGCAAATTGAAACGTCCCGCATCGTCTACGCGGAAAACAAAAAAGCCGCAGGCGGTTCATTTTATCAGAATGAACTGCCTGCGGCTTATTTCCATGTTTTTTAGCCTTTTTTCTCCCGCAAAACCTCTAGGGCATCCTTGAGAAATGGGGGGTAAGGGACCCCCATGAGGCCCATGTTTTCCAAGATGGACAGCCCCTCGTTGCCCACGAAGAAAAAGACCACCGCACTGCGGACGTAGCTGCCGCCGGTGAGGGTGTCCACCTGTGCCGCCACCAGCACCGCCAGTAAAATCGCCGCTTTTTTGCACAGGCCGCGAAAGCCCGCCCGGGAGCTCATGGTGCCGTCGGCACTTTTGGCGGATTTTTTGAAGACCCCCGCCACCATCATCCCGGTTAAGTAATCCGCAACCATGCACCACACCAGCGTTTCCAGCGCGATATCCCATCCCCCCAGTCCGGCCACTACCGCGCCCCCCGCCACAGCAAGGGCCGCCAACACGCCGTTTTTCAGACTCAAAATTTGCTCCACTACTCTCATTCCTCTCTCTGCCGCGCCTAGCGCACCAATTTTTCCAGCTGCTCCCAAGTCAGTTTTTTTGCCTCCAACGCCGCCCAAGATGGAATTTTCGCCTCCAACTGCTCCCAAGTCAAGTACCAGTAGATGTACTGAATCCCCAGATGGCAGGGCAAAATCTCCTCAATAATGGCCTGCAGCTCCGGGAAACCATCGGGGATACCCGCCACGTCGGGGAACCGCACCTCCACCGTCTGGGGGGTTTTGGCCTCGGTGGCAACGGCGTTGAGGCCACAGCCCTTGAGGTTGTCGTTGATGGCCTGCAGGGTAAAGCTGTCGCCGCCCACCCGCAAAAGTGCCGCCAATGCTGCCCGACGGCGGGCCAAATCCGGGGCGGCGGGACGGTGGGCCAGCAGCTTTTCCACCGCCTCCAGCCCTGTGTCCTCCGCCGTCTCTATCAGCATCTCCCGCTCGGCGTGGGTGAGGGCGGCGAAAATGTCGTCCAGCTGCCGCCCCTCCGCCGAAAGCTCTCCGCCGCCAATGCCGCCTTTTTTGTAGACCCCCAGAGGGGCCAGCAGGTTCACTAAATACTGTTCATATCCCATCCTACGCCATCTCCGTAATCGTCAGGGTGGTGAGCCGCGGCAGTACCGCCGCCCCCACTGCCACATCGCCGCTGGGGGCGGTGAGCGCGTAGTTCTCCACGCCCTCAATGGCGAAAATCAGCTCCCCCAGCTTGGCCCGCAGGATGCTTTTGCCCAGCAGTCTGCCGTCAAAATACCCCCGCAGAACGCTATCCACCTTGGCGGACACGGCGGCATAGGTATAGCCGCTTTTGGGCTTCACCGCCACGGTGACAATGATGCTGGACGTGGTGGGGGCCTTTACCGCCACGTCTACGGCGATTTCTCGCCGGGCAGAAAAGTAGGCCGCCAACTCCGCCAACAGGTTACTGTCCGGCAGTCCCGCCGGGGAGGAGACCACCACGTCCACCGTCCCCACCCCCCGGGCTCGGGGCACCACCGTGCAGGCGGCCACCCCGGTGAAAGACATGGCACCGGTGTAATAAAAAGCGGCGTTGGCACCGTTGGGGAGTCGCTGATAGGTCTCCAAAATGCGGCCTCTCAGCTCCTCGTCCCCCTCCTCGTCCAGCCCGCCCCCAAAGGGGTTGGGGTTCGTGCATCGGGCCACCCCCATAGGGGGCACCGACATGGTGAGAATGGTGGCGGCGGCGGCGTTACCCGCCGTACCCGCCTCAATGGCTCTTGCCGGCACGTCCACCTGAGTGGCCCCTGCCGCCAGCACCGCCGGGGCGGTGGTTTCAAACCGCACCAGTCCCGCCGTCATGCACACCGTCCCACGGGGGATGGGGCTGTCGGTGGTGCCCGCCTTGTCCACAGAAAAGCGCAGGGTGCCCACGCTGTTTGCCGCCGCTCTACGGGTGATGCCCCGCATCTCCCCGTGCCTGTCCAGCCGCAGACCGTCCGCCGTCTGGGGGAAACACTGCCGCTCCACCCAGTCCGACTGGACGTACAGCGAGTTCAGCTCCGCCGCCACCGCCCACAGCCGCACTGCCAAATCGCCGCTGCCGGAAATTTCCGCGCCGGTTTTCGCCACAAACTCCGCCGCCATCTCGTTGTAAATTTCTTCCGTTGATTTCATGCATCCACCTCCATTGTTAGGTTCAGCGTCCTGTCCCGCCAGTCAAGCCCCACCTCTAAATT
>JAVXKN010000086.1:0-5776 GCA_036647315.1 Oscillospiraceae bacterium
GCAGGCTAAACCAGGAATTTTCCAAGATGAGGAAGATGGAAAGCGGTGCTAAAAACAGGAGAAAGCCGCAGAGCAGAGCCGAACCTGACCGCTTTGCCGGCAAATCGTGGGCCCGTGCCAAGAAAAAAGTGAGGACACAAAGTGCCACTAAAATCAGCAAAAAGAGTACCGCATGGTCGGCAATCATAATTTGCGCGCCCCGCACAAAGCCCTTGACCGTGGTGAGCAATCCGCCCTTCAAAAAGGCATCGTAGAACTGGTCCAAAACGTGGTGCAGATGGGTGGAAAAGAACGCCGGGTCGTTGGGCAGTATCAGCGACATACGTTCGCCGTAGAGGTACTGGGCCTTGAAAATGGAGGTAAAACCCACATAAACCCCCACGTTAACCAGAGAAAAGAGGCTCCAGAAGGCCTTTTTGTGGATGGTTTTCCACATGAGCAGTCCCAAAAGAATGTTCAGCGTGATGGAAAGAATCATGGCCTGCTCGTAAAATCCGTAGCTGACAAGCTGAAAAACCAGAGCCAAGATGAGCATCACTTTACCGCCGCCGTCAAAGTATTTTTGGAGCAGATAGGCGGAGAGGGAGAGGAAGAAAAGTCCGTTTACAATGCGGGAGGAGGCACTGATCCAATAGGTGCCCTCAAAGCCCAGAGGGAGCAGCGCGAATAGGACGATAAAGACCCAGCCCGTGCCAAAATGGCGGGCAAAAACCTTTTGCAGCAGCAGTGCCGAGGCGGCGTAGAGGGCGGAGAGGAGGAGCATCCCCACCACCGCCACCGGGAACAGCCAAGAGTAGAGCGTCACGTCTAAAAGCCCGGCCAGAGGCCTGTTTGCCAGCAAACCCATGGAGGTAATGCTCTCCAAAGGGCCCCGCATGGTCGCACTGAGATAGTGCTGGGAGTAGTCGTCCAGCTGATAAAAATAGGTAAAACCATAATATAAAAAGCGGAGGGCTACCAGCGCGAATACCAGAAAAAATGCCACAAGCTCCGCCCTGTGCTCCGCGAAAAAAGTGCCGAACCGCATTTTGCGTCCTGTCATGTCACACCACCAGCTTTCTACTTCCTGGGTACGATTATAACCGTTTTGTATCCCGCCGTCAAGAAATGGGAAAAAGCCAAATAGCCCACGGGTTCCTTGACATTTCGCCACTTTTTGCGTATACTGAACACAAACTGTTTTGCAAGAGATGGGAGAAAACAAGATGTCGAAGGAACTACCAAAAGCCTATGAGCCTCAAGAGGTTGAGGCGCGAATTTATAAAGCGTGGGAGGAGAACGGCTGCTTTGAGGGCCACCGTGACCCGGAAAAGAAGCCCTTTACCATTGTCATGCCGCCCCCCAACGTGACAGGTCAGCTCCACATGGGCCACGCCATGGACTGCACCCTCCAAGATATTTTAACCCGCTGGAAACGGATGCAGGGCTACGCCGCCCTGTGGGTTCCCGGCGCGGACCACGCAGGCATCGCCACCCAAATCAAGGTGGAGGAGGCCCTGCGAAACGAGGGCATCACCCGGTACGACCTAGGCCGTGAAAAATTCCTGGATAAGGTCTGGGAGTGGAAAGAAAAGTACGGTGGGCGCATTGTGGAGCAGCAGAAAAAGCTGGGCTCCTCCTGCGACTGGTCCCGTGCCCGGTTCACCATGGACGACGGCCTCTCCAAAGCCGTCCGCCACGTTTTTGTGGAGATGTACAACAAGGGCCTCATCTACAAGGGCTCCCGCATCATCAACTGGTGCCCCCACTGCACCACCGCGCTCTCTGACGCGGAGGTGGAGTATCAGGACAAGCCCGGGCACCTGTGGTACCTCAAGTACCCCATCAAGGGGGAGGAGGGCCGCTTTGTGGTGGTGGCTACCACCCGGCCTGAAACCATGATGGGCGACACCGGCGTGGCGGTGAACCCCAACGACGCGCGGTACAAAGATTTGGTGGGCAAAACCTGCATCCTGCCCCTCATGGACCGTGAAATCCCCATCGTGGCGGACGACTATGTAGACATGGCGTTTGGCACCGGCTGTGTTAAAATGACCCCTGCCCACGACCCCAACGACTTCGAGGTGGGTCTGCGGCACAATTTGGAGACCATCCGTGTGCTGGCGGACGACGGCAAAGTGAACGAAAACGGCGGCAAGTACGTTGGCATGGAGCGTTACGCCGCCCGTAAGGCCGTCATGGCGGACTTAGAGGCACTGGGTCTGGTGGAGAAAATCGAGCCCCATCAGCACAACGTGGGCACCTGCTACCGCTGTCATAGCGACGTGGAACCCCTCATTTCCGCCCAGTGGTTTGTGAAAATGGAACCCCTTGCCGCCGAGGCACTGCGGGTGGTAAACGACGGCGAGGTGCAGTTTGTCCCCGACCGTTTCTCCAAAACCTACACCAACTGGATGGAAAACGTCCACGATTGGTGCATCTCCCGCCAGCTCTGGTGGGGCCACCAAATCCCCGTGTGGTACTGCGCCGACTGCGGCAAAATGACGGTTTCCGAGACAGATGCTACCGAGTGCGAGCACTGCCACAGCAAGAATATCACCCGGGACGAGGACGTGCTGGACACCTGGTTTAGTTCCGCCCTCTGGCCTTTCTCCACTTTGGGCTGGCCCGATAAAACCCCGGACTTCGACTATTTTTACCCCACCGATGTGCTGGTGACAGGCTACGATATTATCTTCTTCTGGGTGGCGCGGATGATTTTTTCCGGCTGTGAGCACACAGAAAAGCCCCCCTTCCACACCGTTTTAATCCACGGTTTGGTGCGGGACGACAAGGGCCGGAAAATGTCCAAATCGCTAGGGAACGGCATCGACCCCTTGGAGATTATCGACCAGTACGGCTGCGATGCCCTGCGGTTTAACCTCGTCACCGGCAACTCTCCCGGCAACGATATGCGTTTCTACACGGAACGCTGCGAAGCTATGCGCAATTTCGCCAACAAAATTTGGAACGCCAGCCGGTTCCTCATGATGAACCTCACCATCGAAACCTGCTGCCTGCCGGACAAGTTGGAACTGGAAGACAAGTGGATTTTGTCCAAATTAAACGCCACCATTCGTGACATGACGGACAACATGGAGAAATACGAGTTGGGCGTTGGCGCGTCCAAAATCTACGACTTCATCTGGGACAGCTACTGCGACTGGTATATCGAGTTCACCAAAACCCGCCTGCAGGGCGACGACGAGGACTCTAAAACCCGTGCACAGCAGGTTTTGTGTTACGTTTTAACGGAGTTTTTGAAGCTCCTCCACCCCTATATGCCCTTCCTCACCGAGGAAATTTGGCAGGCCCTGCCCCACGAGGCGGGCGTTCGCGAAGGCGACTTCCTCATGCTCCAAAAGTGGCCGGAGTATCGGGCGGAATTCAACTTTGCCGCCGAGGAGACCGCCATGGAGACGGTGATGGAGGCCATTTCCGCCCTCCGTACCCGCCGGGCGGAAATGAACGTTCCCCCCTCCAAAAAAGCAAAACTCACCGTGGTGACGGAAAACGTCCGTGACTTCACCATGGGGATTCCCTTCCTCATGAAGCTGGGCTACGCCTCTGAGGTGGAGCTGGCAGCCGATGCCCCCGCCGATTCCGCCAGTTTGGTTTCCGTCGTCACCCATCAGGCCCGGATGTTCATTCCCCTAGCCGAGTTGGTGGATATGAAAGAGGAAAAGGCACGGGCGGAGCGTGAGCTTGTGAAGGCGAAAAAAGATTTTGACGTCCTCACCGCCAAGCTTTCCAACAAGGCCTTTGCCGACAAAGCCCCGGCGGCGGTGGTAGCCGCCGAGCGGGAGCGGGCAGAAAAAGTAAAGAGTCTCATCGCCAAGCTGGAGGCCCAAATCGCCGCCATGTAACCCAAAAATGATTCAAAAACGGCTGTGTACACAAAGTACACAGCCGTTTTAGTTTAGGCTCCTTCCGCACTGGGCGGGCCGGAGGGGTGCGGGGGATCGGGAATTTTCTTCCGCCCTTGCACCTCGTTTAAGTACTGGACAATGCCTTCGGCTACGCCCCCCATCAGCTTTTGCTGATAGCTGTTGTCCACCAGGCGTTTTAGTTCGGCAGGGCTACTCATAAAGCCGGTTTCAATGAGGATGGCGGTCATATCGGTGCCTCGAGTGACGGCGAAGTTTTCCCCACGATAGCCCCTGTTTTTTGCCCCGGTGGCGGTGCAGGCGGCGTTACCCACCAAGGTGGCAAATCGCGCGCCCTCCTCGCTGCCAACGTAGGGGCAGACCAGAAAGCCCTCATAAGAGGAATTGCCCTCGAAGGCATTGAGGTGGATGCTGACGAATAAATCCGCCTTAGCGTCGTTGGCGATTTTACAGCGGTCGTTGAGGGTGACAAAGCTGTCGTCCGGCCGGGTCATCACCACGTTGTAGCCCATGTCCAGTAAAATCATCTCCAGCTTTTGCGTCATTTGCAGGGCTGGAATTTTCTCCATAATTTTATTGTAGGTGGCACCGCTGGCTTTGCCGCCGTGGCCCGCGTCCAGAGCGATGGTGAAACTGCCGGGATTGAGGGGGACGGTGGCGGTGGGGAATTTTTGCGTGGAGGTCCGAATGAGGAGGCCGCCGGAAATATCGGTGATGGTGCAGTTCACATTGGGCTTTAGGTCTAACACCACCCGCACGGCGGTATCGAAGCCGGGGCAGAGGTCGGAGCCGTGTTGAGCGTAACGGACACCGGCAAAGGATTCGTTGGAAAAAACCAGGTCATCCCCGGCACCCGGATTCAGTACCGCGCCGGGAAAATCCAATACCAGACGGCCACCCTCCATGGTAGTGGAGGTATAACCCCCCGGGCCCTGGGTCAGTATCCGCACAGTCTGTACCGCGGAGTCCAGCTTGATGTCGGTGACAAAATAGGTGGGTTTCGGCGTGGGGGAAGGTGTGACCTCCGGGTCGGGGGAGGGGGGCAGTGGAGCGGTGATGGAGGCGGTGGCGGTGGCATTGTCCCAGTCCACAGTCGCGCCCAGTTGTTCCGATACAAACCGCAGGGGCACCATGGTGCGCTCGCTGCCGTCCGGGGTGCGCAGGGTGACGGCGGGAATGTCGTCAGGCAGCTGGGTGGGCAGACCATTGACCAGTGCCTCGGCGGAACCCAGTGTGAGCACAATGGTCTGGACATCCCGCCGGAGCACCACTTGGTGGTATTCCGGCACCCAGTCCACCTGCGCACCCATCCCCTCCGCCACGGCGCGGATGGGAATCATGGTGCGTCCCCGATGGTTGACGGCGGGCATATCCCCCAGCAGGGGAGTGCCATCCAGCAGGACGTTGACCTGTTTGAGGGAGATGGTAGGTTCATATGCCGACTTGAGGTAGTTGTAAATCTGCACGTTGGCAGGGGGTACAGACCCTGCAGCCGGGACGATACAGAGAGAAAGCAGCAAAGAAAGGGACAAAATGCCCGAGAGTATTCGTTTCATAGGGGGTCTCCTCACAGATGGATTAGTCCCGTTCATTCTACTCTATTCGACACCCTCCGTCAATGGAAAATAGTTGACATAATGCGTCAAGAGCGGGAAGAACAGGAACAGCAGTTAGCATAGGCTAATTTGGATATGAAAGATTCTGCAGAGGGAGTTAGCTTTGGCTAATTTGCCGATTGCGGTAAATGGACCGTGCAGTTATAATAAGGGTACAGAGAAGAAACGGAGATGAGTGAATGACGCAGACAGCAGAGAAAACCATTGAGACGCTGCAGCCCGGCGAAAGCGGGATTATTTTGTCGGTGGGAGGGGACAGGGGGCCTGTCCGCCGCCGTTTGGTGGATATGGGGC
>JAVXKN010000087.1:0-5765 GCA_036647315.1 Oscillospiraceae bacterium
GGCCATGTCCCGCCGGTTCCCCCACGAAAAAGAAGCCGTTTTACAGGCCTACCGCCAAAACTGCGTCACCCTCAACCGCCCCGTCACCCTCCTCCGCCCCAAGGGTGCAACTCCCGCCTTCGCGCTGGACATTGACGACAACTTCGGCCTGCGGGTGGCCTACGAAAACGGCACCACAGAAACCATCCAAAGCGGCGAGGTTTCCGTCCGTGACAGTTGACATTTTGCGTCCGATGTGTATAATAGACTTCACATATGTCTTGACACCTTGTGTGGGTGCAAGCGACAAAGGAGAAGTATTTTATGAATCGTAGCAAATCCGTCTATCGCATGGCCATTGCGGCACTTTTGGTGGCGGTGGGCATCATCATCCCCATGTTCATGCCCCTCAAAATCGTCGTGCCCCTCATGACCTTTACTTTGGCCTCCCATGTGGCGATTTTTCTCGCCATGTTCATCTCCCCCATGACCGCCGTGGCGGTTTCACTGGGCACCACCGTGGGCTTCGTTTTAAGCGGCCTCCCCCCCGAGGTCTGGATGCGAGCCGCCACCCATGTGGTGTGGGCGGTGCTGGGCGCGTGGTGGCTGCAAAAGCACCCCGACACCCTCCGTCAGCCGGTTTCCAGCGTGATTTTCTGTCTGGCAGTGGCACTGATTCACGGCGTGATGGAGCTGCTCGTAGTCGCCACCCTCTACTTCGGCGGCTTTGCCGGCGCGGCGGAGAAGTGGAATCAGGCGGGCTTTATGGGCATCATCCTGCTGGTGGGCGTGGGTGCCATGGTGCACTCCTCCGTGGACTACATCGTCTCCTGCCTCATCTGGCGGCCCATCCGCATGATTAAAAACGTCGGCGAAATCGCCGCCGCAAACTAGAAAAGCAACATCACAAAGCCACCGCACTCACCATAAACAGTGAGTGCGGTGGCTTTTTTTGCAAATATCGCCGTCAGCATTGCCCCCTCTAGGGCTGGTTCATCTCCTCGATGGTGATGGACTTCTTAATGGGCTTGGACTTGTCCAGCGGTTCCAGCGTAAAGCCGGTGAAGGCGTATAGAATGGAGACCAGGGGGCAAATCATGCCTAAGAAACAGTAGGGCGCGTACTGGAAGGCACTCACCCCTAAAGTAGCCAGATAGATGGCACCGCAGGTGGACCAGGGGACCAAGCCCGAGGTCAGAGTGCCGGCATCCTCCAGCACACGGGACAGGTTTTTCGGTGCCAGATTCAGCTTTTCGTAGACCTTTTTATACATCTGGCCGGGGATGACGATGGCCATATACTGGTCAGCCGCCATAAAGTTCATGGCGATACAGGTAAAGACGTTGGCGGTCATAATGCTGCCTCTGGAGTGGCACTTGCTCAGAATGGCGGCAATAATGGTGTCCAAACACCCGGCGGCTTTGACCGCGCCGCCAAAGGCAAGGGCGCAAATGACCAGCGAGATGGTAAACATCATGGACTGCATTCCGCCACGGTTTAAGAGGGTGTCCACCAGCACGTTGCCGGTGTTCAAATCCATGCCGTAAATCATTTGGCTCAAAATGTCCCCTAAGCCGTTACCCTGGGTGGCGGCGAAAATGACGCCGATGATGGTACCGCCCAGCATACCGGGGATGGCGGGCACCTTAAAGACAATCATGAGGATAACGGAGAGGGGGGCGATAAAGACCAGCGGTGTGATGTTGAAATTCGCCTCGATGGTGGCGAGAATCATATCAATCTGGGTGGTGTCCACCGATTCCGCGCCGTACCGGCTGCCGATGACGGCGAAAATGCCCACGGCGATGAGGAAGCTGGGGATGGTGGTGTAGAGCATATGGCGGACGTGCTCAAAGAGGTTGGTACCCGCCACGCCGGCTGCCAGATTGGTGGAGTCGGAGAGGGGGGAGAGCTTGTCGCCGAAGGACGCGCCGGTGACAACCGCGCCTGCCGCGATGGCGGGGGGAATCCCCAGACCGGCGGCGATACCCATGGCGGCGGCACCCATGGTGCCCGCTGTGGTCCATGCGGAGCCGGTGGAGACGGCGATAATGGCGCAGATAATGGGTAGTACCGCCAGGAAAATGCTGGGGCTAAAAAGCTTGAGGCCGTAGTAAATCATGCCGGGGACGATGCCGCCGGCAATCCAAGTAGCCACAAGGCAGCCTACAATCATGATGATGAAGTTTGCCTGCATGGCCATCATGTTGGTGTCAATCATGGAGTCCTCAATTTCCTGCCAGTTGCGGCCCAGGAAACAGATGGCGATGATGGAGGTAATGGCGGTGCAGATGATGAGGGGAATCTGGGGGTCGGCTTTGAGAATAATCACGCTGGGGAGCATAATGGCGATGAGGCACACGAAGGGCACCAGGGCCAGCAGCAGCGGGGGGTTCTTCCGTACCCGAACCTTTTGCTCTTTGACAGAATCCTTTGGCATACTTTTTTCCTCTTTTCTCTCATTGCTTTGAGCCGGTCGTTCTCTCTCAAACCCGCCCTGCACGCGAGTATAACATGGGGCTTATTAAATTAGCGTTAAGATGCCCAAAAAATTGCATCAACCCGAAAAATATGTTAAACTGAATCACCTTCGCTTCATTGCTAACTGAGAAAGGGGAATGACAATGCGCATTTTAGTGGTAGAGGACGAAATCGAGCTGCAGCACTCCATTGCGGAGGGCCTCCGTCTGGACGCTTACGCCGTAGACAGCTGCGGGGACGGCTTTGAGGCACAGACACTGATCGCCGTGGAAACTTACGACCTCATCATTTTGGATTTGAACCTGCCGGGGCCGGACGGCTTTTCCCTCCTCAAGGAGCTGCGCCGGGAAAACGGGGACGTGAAAGTCCTCATTCTCTCCGCCCGCGATTCACTGGAAGATAAAATTCAGGGCCTCGATTTGGGTGCCAACGACTACCTCACCAAGCCCTTCCATTTTGCCGAGTTGGAGGCGCGGGTGCGGGGCCTGCTCCGCCGCCAATTTACCCAGCAGGACACCGTCCTCACCTGCGGGGCACTCTCTGCCGACACTTCCTCCCATGTGGCTCTGGCAGGGGGGCAGGAGCTGCCCCTGACCCGCAAGGAGTACGCTATTTTGGAATATCTCCTCTGCAATCCGGGGAAACCCGTCAGTGCCGAGGAGCTCATCGACCACGTTTGGGACAGCGGTGCCGACGGCTTTAGCAATTCCCTGCGGGTCCATGTGGCGGGTCTGCGGAAAAAGCTCCGCGCCGCGATGGACGACGACCCCATCCGTAACAAAATCGGCGTGGGCTACTACATTGAGGAGGTGTCCCAATGAAATCCACCAAAACGCCCCGCTCCATCCCGCTGGGCCAGCGGCTCACCTTTCTGGTGGTGCTGATGATGACCGCCGCCTGCATCCTCCTCACCTACGCCATCAATGTCTCCGGCGACCAGATGGCCTACACCATCTACCAGTCCCAACACATCATCACCCCCGGCACCCCGGAAAACCAACTTCCCAGCGTTTCCAAGCCCAAGCCCGACCATACTCTGCCCGATTCTCTGGACGAAAAAGTGCTGTCCGCCGGGTTTAAGTACCGCATTGAGAGCATTATCTACGTCATCTGCACCGTCTGCGTGGCGGGACTTGCCACCTATATGATTACTGAAAACTGCCTCTACCCCTTAGTCAATCTCAAAGAGCAGGTGTCGGGCTTGAGAGCCCACAATCTCTCCAGCTCCTCCATTGTGGCACTGCCCAAATCCGGCGATGAGATTGAAAGTCTCTCCAACGCATTCAACAGAATGCGCCAGCGTCTGGACGAGGCCTTTGAAACGCAAAAGCGGTTTTCCGCCAGCGCGGCCCACGAACTGCGCACCCCCCTGTCCATCCTCCAGACCAAGTTGGATGTCTTTTCCAAAGAGGAACAGCATACCAAAGAAGAGTATGATGCCCTCCTCGCCACCGTGGGCACCCAGACCGAGCGGCTCTCCCTCTTAGTCAAGGACCTTTTGGACATGTCCTGCATGGAGGAGGTCTCCATGAATGACACCATTCAGCTGGCCCCCATGCTGGAAGAACTCGCGCTGGATTTGGAACCCACCGCCCACAAACGGGGCATCACCTTCACCCTCCGGGGCGATGCCGCCATCCGGGGTAACGACCGCCTCATCCTCCGCGCCCTCTTCAATCTGGCGGAAAACGCCGTCCAATACGGCAAGGTGGACGGCCACATCCTTTTGGAGGCAGAAACTGCGGAAAGCACTGCCATTGTCCGCATCTCCGACGACGGCCCCGGCATCTCGCCGGAGCATCGGGACAAGATTTTTGAGCCTTTTTATCGGGCGGATAAGTCCCGCTCCCGGGCCATGGGCGGTGCCGGCTTAGGTCTGCCCATGACCTGCGCCATTGCACAACGCCACGGGGGCGATATTGTCCTCACGGAGAATCCCGACGGCGGTGCCACCTTCACCCTCACCTTTCCCAGTGCCGCCAACGGCCCCGGGTAACTGCCCGCTCTTGCTTTTTTCCCACGTCTGGTATAAAATACATCTATCGTTTGTAAAATGAAGGGGTGCCCGTTATGAACTACACATTTGCACAATACAAGGAGAGCGCGGACTTTCTGAAATCCAAAATCGGCAGCTTTGTTCCCAAAGCAGCCATGGTTCTCGGCTCCGGTCTGGGCTTTATGGGGGATATTGTAGAAAACCCCGTAGCTGTCTCCTATCAGGACATCCCTCACTTTGTCGTCTCCACCGCACCGGGCCACAAGGGCCAGCTGGTGTTTGGCACTCTGAGTGGCCAGCCCGTAGCCGTCATGCAGGGCCGGATGCACCACTATGAGGGATATTCCTACGAGGAAGTGTCTTACGCCGTCCGCGTCCTCCATCTGCTGGGCTGCCAGACCCTCATTGTCACCAACGCCGCCGGGGGCGTGAATCTGAACTTCAACGTGGGCGAGCTGATGCTCATTACCGACCAGATTAAGCTCTTTATGGAGTCCCCCCTCCGTGGACCCAACCTGCCCGAATTCGGCCCCCGTTTCCCCGATGCCTCCACCATCTACACCCCCAAGCTTCAGGAACTGGCCCGCCACGCCGCCGCCAAACTGAATACCACCCTCCGTGAGGGTGTCTATATGTACTTCCCCGGGCCACAGTTTGAAACCCCTGCCGAGGTGCGCCTTGCCCGAATCGTGGGTGCGGACGCGGTGGGCATGTCCACCGCCCCGGAGGCCATTGTCGCCGCCCACTGCGGCATGGACGTGTTAGGCTTCACCCTTGTAGCAAATATGGCAGCCGGTGTCCTCCCCCAGCCCCTTTCCGGCGAGGAAGTCAACGCCACCGCCGAAGCGGCAAAGGACCATTTTTCTGCCCTACTGTTGGAATGTCTCAAAGGCTTATAGGAGGTACCCTCCATGCAAACACTCATTGATCATGTCACCGCCGTCCTCTTGGACGACGCACGCACCGTCCTCCCCCACGCCTGCGTACTGGTGGACGGCGGGAAAATCCTCTCGGTGGGTACAAAACGTCCCGACGACTTTCACGGCGACGTGTTAGACGGCAACGGTCAAGTTTTGATGCCCGGCTTTGTGAACGCCCACACCCACATTTCCATGACCCTCATGCGGGGATATGGCAGCGGCTGCGACTTGCAGACATGGCTCTCCCAGTATATTTTCCCCACCGAGGACAACTGGGACCCCCGGGCCATCCGTGCCGCCACCCAGCTGGGACTTTTAGAGATGATTGCCTCCGGCACCACCTGCATCGCAGATATGTATATGTTCTGCGACGACATTGCGGACGTGGT
>JAVXKN010000088.1:0-1872 GCA_036647315.1 Oscillospiraceae bacterium
GCCGGGTGGAGCCGGAGAACCGTCCGCACGTCGCCCTTTTCCGCGTCTACCACTTCTTCGTCGTAGGCCTCCACAAGGAACGCCAGCGTCACACGGTCAGCACCCAAAGAGGGCTCGATGACGTAGGGAATGTAGTGCTCGTTTTTCTCCTGGTCGAAGTAGGTCATGTCCTTGCCGGAGACGGTCTGGTGCTGATTGAGGTCGTAATCCGTCCGGTCTGCAACGCCCCACAGCTCGCCCCAGCCAAAGGGGAACATGAACTCAAAGTCCGTGGTGGCCTTAGAGTAGAAGCACAGCTCTTCGGCGGTGTGGTCACGCAGACGGAGGTTTTCGTCCTTCATGCCCAAGTTTAAGAGCCAGTTTTTGCAGAACGTGCGCCAGTATTCAAACCATTCAAGGTCGGTGCCCGGCTTGCAGAAAAATTCCAGCTCCATCTGCTCAAACTCACGGATGCGGAAGATGAAGTTGCCCGGCGTAATCTCGTTGCGGAAGGATTTGCCCACCTGCGCCACGCCAAAGGGCAGCTTTTTGCGGGTGGTGCGCTGGATGTTGGGGAAGTTTACAAAGATGCCCTGGGCGGTTTCCGGGCGGAGGTAGACGGTGTTCTTCGCGTCGTCGGTAACGCCCTGAAAGGTCTTGAACATCAGGTTAAACTGACGAATATCGGTAAAGTTATGCTTGCCGCAGGTGGGGCAGAGGACGTTGTGCTCCTCGATAAAGGCCTTCATCTCGTCCTGGGTGAAGGCGTCGATGGGCTTATCTAAGGTGATGGAGTTTTCCCCGCAGAAGTCCTCAATGAGCTTGTCCGCACGGAACCGCTCGTGGCACTCACGGCAGTCCATTAAGGGGTCGGAAAAGCCGCCCAGATGGCCGGAAGCCACCCAAGTCTGGGGGTTCATGATGATGGCGGAGTCCAGACCCACGTTGTAGGGGGATTCCTGGACAAACTTTTTCCACCAGGCGCGCTTGATATTATTTTTCAGCTCAACGCCCAGAGGGCCGTAGTCCCAAGCGTTGGCGAGGCCGCCATAAATTTCACTGCCCGGATATACAAAGCCGCGGCCCTTGCACAGTGCCACCACTTTGTCCATGGTTTTATCTAAGTTTTTCATCAGAAAATCCCCCGTTTCGTTTTGTAGCCATTCACTATTCATTATAGACTAAAACGGGGAAAAGTCAAGGTGCGGAGGACGGGGGCCCTCATCCGTCACGCCCCTGCGGGGCGTGCCACCTTCCCCTGAGGGGAAGGCTTTAAGTGGTGCGTCCCACCAAAGCGGTCAGAAGGCTTATGCGTCACTCTAAGAAGCCTGCTATGTCCTCTACGGTCAGGTGGGGGTTTAGGGCTAGAGAGATGCCGTAGCCGATGACTTTGGCGGCATCCGCCACCCGCACGTCAATGTCCCGTGGGGTGACAAACAAATCTCCCCCGATGCCCCCTAATGACGTTGGGTCTAAATCCCCCTGCCCCGCCTCCTCCAACAAATCTAAGGCCAGCGTGCCGCCGTCCACCACCGTGGGCACCCCGATGGCAATGACAGGCACCCCTAGGGTTTCACGGTTTAAGGTGCCCCGGTGATTGCCCACACCGGAGCCGGGGGTGATGCCGGTGTCGGCGATTTGGAGGGTGGTGCACAGCCGGGAAATGCTGCGGGAGGCCAGCGCGTCCACCACAATGACGGCGGCGGGGGCGGTTTTCGCCACCAGTGCCGCTGTCACTTCGCCGCTCTCCATGCCGGTGGTGCCCAAAACCCCGGCGGCCACGGCGGACACTGGGCGAAAGCCCCCAAAGTGCTCCGGCAGCTGGGTAATGAGGTGGCGGGTCACTAGGGTTTTTCCCAGTGCCAGCGGCCCTACCGCGTCCGGCGTGATGGC
>JAVXKN010000088.1:1972-5762 GCA_036647315.1 Oscillospiraceae bacterium
CCCAGTCCCACCACCAAAACCGGCGCGTTTTTCGGCAGGGATAATAGAGCGGAAAGTTCGGCGGCTAAAGCGTTACAGGCGTTGTGAAAGGCCTCCGGCTCACGGGTGGTGAGGGGGGTAAGCGCGATGGTAATGTAGCGGCCCTGTGGCTTGCCCAGCTGTTCGGCGGCAGTTTCCGCGGAAATCTCCACCTCGGTGACGGCAAAGCCGTTCCGAGAGCGGGTGCGGGTGGTAACGCCGGGGAGGGTGACGTGGGGGGTCAGAGTCTCCACAGCCAGGTCGGTGCGGCGCAGTAACATGGAATCATCCTTCCAAATGACACTATATATAGGGTGTGTAATATCACTCACCTACTATTTTCCACCTTTCCCAACTTTATATGCAAATAAATCTCAAAATCCCAAAATAAAGGTTGCAATTTCAGGTGCGGGATGGTAAAATACATATCTGCACGATAACAATATTGCGTTTTTATGCGTATTCGGAGGAGGTGTTTGGTTTGCCGAATATTAAGTCTGCCAAGAAGCGTGTGCTGGTAAATACTGCGAAAGCTGTTCAGAATAAGGACAAGAAATCTGCCCTGAAGACGGAGCTGAAGCGGTTTGACACAGTGGTAGCGGAAGGCAACCGCAGCGAGGCCGAGAGCGCGTATAAAGTCGCGGTGAAAGCCGTCGATCAGGCTGCTGCCCGTGGTCTGCTGCATAGCAACAACGCGGCCCACAAAAAAAGCGGTCTTACCCTGAAGCTCAATAAGCTGGAGGGCTAATTGCACTTGTTTGCAGTCCGCAAAGACCGTCTGCTTTTGCAGACGGTCTTTTTCTTTTGGGAGGAAACGACCTGTGAAAAACGTCATACTCATCGGGATGCCCGGCTCCGGGAAAAGCACCGTCGGGGTGCTTTTAGCCAAGACCATGGGCCTCGATTTTATGGATACCGACCTGCTGCTCCAACGGCAGGAAGGGAAAAAGCTGCAAAACCTGCTGGACACTCTGGGGACAGACCGATTTTTGGACTTAGAGGGTGCCCTTTTGGCGGGTTTGGAGGCGGAAAACACCGTCATCGCCCCCGGCGGCAGTTGCGTGTGCCGCCAAAACGCCATGGAGCGGCTGAAAAAACTGGGGACGGTGGTATATCTGTCCCTCACGTTGGAGACCTTAGAAAAGCGCATTTGGAACATGAATTCCAGAGGCATCGCGCTCAAAAAGGGCGAAACCCTAGCGGATATTTTCGCCTATCGCACCCCACTTTACCGGCAGTATGCCGATTTTACCGTAGCGGCGGACGGGCAATCGCTGGAGGAAACCGTAGAAGCGGTCCGCCGGCAGCTTACTGGCCGCGGCTTTTTGCCGCCAACCGCCGCAATTTGAAAAAAGGAACTTGATTATGAATTTTACCGACTTGGGCCTGATGCCCACCATCCTCTCCGCCCTCACCAAAAAGGGCTACGACATCCCCACCCCCATTCAAGAGGGTGCCATCCCCCCCGCCCTGCAGGGTCGTGACGTTTTAGGCATCGCCCAGACGGGCACGGGCAAAACCTGCGCCTTTGCAGCCCCTATTCTCCAGCGTCTGGCGGCGACTGCCCCCAAAAATCCACGCCATATCCGCGCCCTCATCATCACCCCCACCCGGGAATTGGCCCTGCAGATTCAGGAGAACTTTGAGGAGTACGGCAAGGGTCTGAACCTCCGCTCCGCCGTGATTTTCGGCGGCGTAGGGCAGGCACCTCAGGTGGACAAAATTAAGCGCGGGCTGGACATTTTAGTGGCTACCCCCGGCAGACTGATTGATTTGCAGGGGCAAAAGGTGCTGGATTTGTCCCGCGTGGAAATTTTCGTGCTGGACGAGGCCGATCGGATGCTGGACATGGGCTTTATCCACGACGTGAAGCGGATTCTCAAGATGATTCCCGAGAAAAAGCAGACCCTGTTCTTCTCCGCCACCATGCCCCCGGAGGTGACGGAGCTGGTGAATTCCCTCCTCCACTCCCCCGCCAAAATCGCCGTCACCCCCATTTCCTCCCCGGTGGAGGTCATTGAGCAGTCCCTCTATTTTGTGGACAAGGCCAATAAAACAAAGCTTCTGGCGGACATTGTCCGCACCCCTGCCGTGAAAAACGCGCTGGTTTTCTCCCGCACCAAGCACGGTGCCAACAAAATCGCCGAGGACCTCAATAAGGCCCACATCACCGCCGCCGCCATCCACGGCAACAAGTCTCAAAGTGCCCGTCAGCAGGCGTTGGCGGACTTCAAGGCGGGCCGGATTCAGGTGCTGGTGGCAACGGATATTGCCGCCCGGGGCATCGACATTGAGGATCTCTCCCATGTGGTGAACTACAATCTGCCCGACGTGCCCGAAACCTACGTCCACCGCATCGGCAGAACAGGCCGCGCCGGCCACGAGGGCACCGCCATCTCCTTCTGCGACTTCGGCGAGAAGGACGATTTGAAGGGCATCGAGCGGCTGTTGGGCAAAAAGCTCCCCGTCGTGGAGGGCCACGCCTACCCCATGGAGGTGTTCGAGGTGCCCGCCAAGGCGGTACCCATGCCCCGTGGCAGCCGCAGCAATCAAAACGCCGGCGGCAGACTGTCCAAGTCCGCCCGGAACGCGCCCCCGGAAAAGCGTCCCACCCAGGACCGTGAGCAGACCCCGGCGAAACAGAATAAAACCATTCGGGAGCAAAAGCCCGTGAAGTCCAACCCCGCCAGAGGTGCCGCAGGGCACGTCCCCGCCACCCACGGCACCGTCCATCGCGGTCTGGCCGCCAACGCGCCGAAATTCGAGGACAGCCAGTACGCCAAGGCCCCGGAGCCCCGCCGCAACGACCGTTCTTGGGAGCACCCGGACCCCCTGGCAGGCGACCGCATCATGGATGCCACCGCCCGCCTGTTGGCACCCCGCAAGCCCGCCGCCCAGTCTCAAGAGCGTCCCAAGAGCGACCGTCGCCCCCAGCACAGCGACCGGGACAATCGGAAGAGCACCCGGGACGTAGGTGCCGGCGGCATCGCCTCCACCCGCCAAAAGGCGGTTCAGCCGCCTATGGCTAAGGGCATGAGCAATCCCACCCACGCCCCCAAGCCGGCAGAGGGCAAATTCGCCCCCAAACCGGGGATGAAGTCCCAAAATAACCGCCGTGGCGGCAGACCCCAAGGCGGCGGCCGCCGTCCCCCGGAGGTCACCCTCCGCAACGGCAGCCAAAAGGACTCCACCGAGCAGGCCAGCCTGATGAAGCCCTACTATATGAACGACTAAAAAAGCCCCCCGCCGACATTGAAGTCGGCGGGGGGGGTTTTGTGAAGAAGTCTTTGGAGTTGGCCTTGAAAGGATGGAGAACGTCACCTGCCGGTGGGGCCTGGCTTTCCCGTCGGGGAAAGTCAGCAAAGGCGACCAAGGGCTTCGGCCCTTGGATTCCGGGGCATGCGTGGTGCAAGCACCCTGTTGGAAAATCTGTCAGGTTACTTGTCGATTTTCGGGTGATACCGATACTTCAAGACTGCCGTCTGTTTTGTGCCCAATAAGGGGACGCCCTCGTCCCGCCGAAGCGATAAGCCTTCCCCTTAGGGGAAGGTGGCGCGCCCCCGCAGGGGCGTGACGGATGAGGGCTCCCGTCCTGTTCCCGTGGTGCCTTGCGCCCTCGCAAGGCCGTCCTCCCGTCCTACTCAATCCACCCGCTTCCCACTACCACTTCCCCCCGGTAAAACACCGCCAGCTGGCCCGGGGTGGGGGCGCGGAATGCCGTTTCTCCTGTGATTTTCACGCCGCCGTCAAGGGGCGCAATGGTTGCCGCCGT
>JAVXKN010000089.1:0-1729 GCA_036647315.1 Oscillospiraceae bacterium
GTCTGCCCAACGGCCCACCCCTCTGCGACGGCTGCCCCGCAAGGGATTTTTGCGTGGCACTTCGCACCGATACCATCGGAAAACTGCCGGTGAAAACCCCGAAAAAGCCCCGCAAAATCGAGGAGCGGACGGTGTACTTCCTCTTTTCTGAACAGGCCGTAGCACTGCGACAGCGGCCCGCGAAGGGTCTGCTGGCCCGCCTTTGGGAGTACCCCAACACGCTCTCCGGCGAAAAAAGCCCCTTTGAGGGCCTCCCCTTTGCATTTGTGGGCACCGGCAAGCACATCTTCACCCACATCGAGTGGCGCATGACGGCTGTGACCGCCACTGTCCCCCGATTTTCACTGCCGGAGGGTTACGTCTGGGCCACGGCAGAGGAGCTCTCCCTCAAATATACCCTCCCCAATGCCTTTGACTCTTTTTCATGGAAGGTGGCGGAATCTCTGTGAATCTTGACTTTTTATCACAAATGCGGGACTACTTTCGCTCCGGGGCCACCCGTGGCATCGCCCTGCGCCAGCTGATGCTGGACAAGCTGGAGCGGTCTATTGTGGCCCACGAGGCGGACCTCACCGCCGCCCTTTATGCCGACTTGGGCAAGAGTGCCTTCGAGGCCTACGAGAGCGAAATCGGCATGACCTTGGCGGAGCTGAAATTTGCCAAACGCCACCTGCCCCAGTGGGCGGCACCGAAAAAGTGCCGCTCCGTTCTGGCCCTTTTCCCCGCCAAAAGTGCCGTCTACCACGACCCCTACGGCGTGGCACTCATCATGTCGCCCTGGAATTACCCGGTGCAGCTCACCCTGGTGCCCCTCATCTCCGCCATCGCGGCGGGGTGCTGCGCCGTAGTGAAGCCCTCCAACTACTCGCCGGAGTGCTCCAAAGTCCTGAAAACCGTCATCGAGGAGGCGTTCCCCCCGGACTATGTGACGGTTATCACCGGCGGCCGCAGTGAAAACACCGCCCTTTTAGAGGCGCAGTTCGACAAAATTTTCTTCACCGGCTCGGTGGCGGTGGGGAAAACCGTCATGACCGCCGCCGCCCAACATTTAACCCCTGTCACCTTGGAGTTGGGGGGCAAATCCCCGGTGATTATCGCCCAGGACGCCAACCTAGACCTAGCCGCCAAACGGCTGGTGTGGGGCAAATTCCTAAACGCCGGCCAGACCTGCGTGGCACCCGACCATGTGTGGTGCCGCCCGGAACAGCGGGATACGTTGGTGGCGGCCATGAAAAAGTACACCGCGCAGTTTTACGGCGAAACCCCGCTCACAAGCCCCGACCTGCCGAAAATCATCACAGAAAAGCACTTTGAACGGCTCCGGGGCCTTTTGAGCGGCGAGAAAATCGCCTTTGGCGGCGAAACCGACGAAAAAACCCGAAAAATCGCCCCCACGGTGATGGTGGACGTGACGGAAACCGACCCTGTGATGTGTGAGGAAATCTTCGGGCCCCTGCTCCCCATCTTGACCTACGACAGTTTGAACGGCCTTTTGACCCATCTGCAAAAAGCCCCACACCCCTTGGCACTCTATATTTTTACCGCCTCCTCCGCCACCCGGGAACAGATTTTACAGGCTCTCCCCTCCGGCGGCGTGTGCGTGAACGACGTGGTGATGCATCTGGCAAACCCCAACGTCCCCTTCGGCGGCGTGGGAAACAGCGGCATGGGCTCCTGCCACGGCAAAGCGGGGTTTGAGGCCTTTACCCACAATCGCGGCGTGATTTGT
>JAVXKN010000089.1:1739-5753 GCA_036647315.1 Oscillospiraceae bacterium
CCCTCAAATACACCCTCCCCAACGCCTTTGATTCCTTTTCATGGAAGGTGGCGGAGGGGCTGTAATGCCTTGCGCCCTTTGGAAATGCCCCAAAAATCCATCCCAGAAAAGAGGAAGGCCCGTGTTCCTGTGCAATCAGTGCCCCCGCCGCTGTAACGCCCCCCGCACAGAGACGGAGGGTGCCGGTCACTGCGCCATGCCCGCCCGCCCTGTGGTGGCCCGTGCCGCCCTCCACCAGTGGGAGGAGCCCTGCATTTCCGGGGAAATGGGGTCCGGGGCCGTGTTTTTCTCCGGCTGTCCCTTAAACTGCGTCTTTTGCCAAAACGAGGAGATTAGCCACCAAAATTTCGGAAAAGCTGTCTCCGAAGAACAGCTTTCCCAAATTTTTCTTGACCTGATCCGTCAAGGGGCGCATAATATAAATCTTGTGAACCCCACCCACTTTGCCCATGTGGTGAGTAGCGTATTATGTAAACCGCTGTCCGTCCCCGTAGTGTGGAACTCCGGGGGGTACGACAGCGTGGAAACCATCAAAGCACTGGCAGACAAGATTCAAATTTGGCTCCCCGACCTCAAATACCTCACCCCCCAACGGGCAGAGCGGTACTCCGGTGCCGCCGATTACCCCGACGCAGCTGCCGCCGCCATCCTCGCCATGTACGAGGCGGCAGGGCCTGCCGTTTTAGAAAACGGACTGCTGAAGCGGGGGGTTATCATCCGCCATCTGCTCCTCCCCGGTGGACTGCAGGAGGCGAAAAAGGTGATGGACTGGGTGGCGGAGCACTTTGAACGGGGCACCGTCCTCTTTTCCCTCATGAGCCAGTACACCCCCTTGGGCCGCGCCTCGGAGCACCCGGAAATCAATCGCTATCTCCGCCCCTCGGAGGCGCGCAGTGCCGCAGAATACATGGAAAATCTGGGTCTTGTGGGCTACACCCAAGACCCGGCCTCGGCAGATTGCCACTATGTCCCCAGTTTCGATTTGACAGGAGTTTTAGATGATGTCCACTGATTTAACCCGGCCTCAGAGCCGCCTTTCCATCCTCTGGCACCTCTCATGGCCCGCCATTATCGAGCAGATTTTGAGCACCATGGTGAGCTATGTAGACACCGCCATGGTGGGGGTGCTGGGTGCCAACGCCACCGCCGCCATCTCCATCAACACCACCTCCATCTGGCTCATAAACGGCATTTTGACCGGCATCGGGGTGGGCTTTTCCGTCCAAATTTCCCACGCCATCGGTGCCCGGGACGACGAAAAGGCACGGGCGGTGCTCCGTCAGACGGTGCTGGCGGTCATTGTCTGCGGACTGGTGGCACTGGGCCTTTTTCAGATTTTGGCCGGGTACATCCCCCTGTGGCTGGGGGCCAAGCCCGACGTGCTGCCCGGGGCCATCTCCTACCTGCGGTTTTATACACTGGGGATGCCCTTCGTGGCGGCCAGCATCGTCTTTTCCTCCGTTTTGCGGTGCATGGGTAACACCAAAGCCCCCCTGATTTTCAACACCGTCGCCAACCTGATTAACGTGTTTTTGAACTTTTTCCTCATCTACGAAACCCGGTCAGTCAACTTGGGCGGTGTAATGGTTACTATGCCCGGCGCGGGCTTGGGGGTCGCCGGCGCGGCCATCGCCTCCGCCGTAGCCTGGGCCTTCGCCGGCATTGTCACGCTCTTCTTCTCCATGCGGCAGGGGGATCGGTTCCGCATCACCCGCCAGCAGAGCTTTAAGCCGGACAAACAAATTCTCAAAGAGGCGGTGCGGCTGGGCCTCCCCTCCGCCATCGAGCGGGCCACCGTCAATCTGGGGCAAATCGCCATGACCCGGGTGGTGGCCTCCATCGGCACCATTGCACTGGCCGCCAACACCATCGCCACCACCGCCGAGGGCCTGTGCTACCTCCCCGCCTTCGGCATCTCCTACGCCGCCACCGCCCTTGTGGGCCAGTCGGTAGGAGCGAAAAACAAGGAGGACGCGGAGGGCTACGGCTCCCTCTCCGCAATCATCGGCTTTGTCCTCTGTGTCGTCACCGGGGCACTGCTCTTCCTCTTGGCCCGACCGCTGGCCTCCCTCTTTAACTCGGACTTGCGGGTGGTGGAGGAGACCGCCAAAGTCCTGCGGATTGTGGCCTTCTGCGAACCGTTCTTCGCCGTGTCTATCATCTTGACCGGTGCCCTCCGTGGTGTCCGCGACGTGCGGTTCCCCGTGGGCGTCAGTTTGGTGTGCATGTGGGGCGTTCGTATCGTGCTGGCCCCCATCTTCGTGTTCGGGTTCCAAATGGGGCTCTCCGGCGTGTGGCTGGCGATGAGTATCGACCTGATTCTCCGGGGCCTCGCCTGCATCGTCCGCTGGAAACAGGGCAAATGGAAACACAAATGCGGGTTTGAATAATCCAAAACAGCCACGGGACAGAACTTGTCCCGTGGCTGTTTTTTCCCTTGACAAAGCTGTCGTACGGTGTTAGACTGCAAGTAGTCTAAAGCGATACGACAGGAGGTTTTTCCCGTGGAACAGTACAAATTGGGGGACATGGAGCAAAAATTCGCCGATATTATCTGGGCCAATGCCCCCATCGGGTCACGGGCACTGGCGGAGCTTTGCGAGGGTGCTCTCTCCTGGAAGCGCACCACCACCTACACCATGTTAAAGCGGCTCTGCGACCGTAAGATTTTTGAAAACCAAAACGGCACCGTGGTGGCACTCCAGTCCAAAAGCGAATTTGGCGCGGCACAGGGGGAGCAGTTTCTCAATGAGGCCTTTGACGGCTCTCTGCCCCAATTCCTTGCCGCTTTCACCCGCCGAAATAGATTAAGCGACGGGGAAATCGCAGAATTGCAGCAACTCATCGACACACACAAGGAGGGGTAATCATGCTGGAAACAGTCTTTTTGCAGGTGCTCAACATGAGCGTGACAGGTGGCATGGTGATTTTATTCGTGCTGATTGCCCGCCTGCTGCTGAAAAAAGCACCGAAAATTTTCTCCTACGCCCTGTGGAGCGTGGTGCTCTTTCGGCTCTGCTGCCCCTTCTCCTTTGAGAGCGCGATGAGCCTTTTGCCGTACAAAACCGGCATTACGCCCGCAGGCATTTTATACACCCAGACACCCGGCGTTGACGTGGGAATTCCCGCGGTGAGTGCCGCCATTAACGCCGCACTGCCGGTGCCAAATCTGGGGGACAGCGTGAACCCCATGCAGATTGTGGTGGCAGTCGCCGCCGTAATTTGGCTTGTGGGCATTGTGGCACTGCTGATTTACAGCGTAGTGTCCCTGCTGAAATTGCGCCGCAGGCTGAAAGATGCCGTGCACGAAAGCGGCAATATTTACACCTCCCCAAGCCTCACATCTCCCTTTGTTATGGGGCTGTTTTCCCCGAAAATCTACCTGCCCGCCAGCCTCACAGCCCGGGAAAAGGACTATATTCTGCTCCACGAGCAGACCCACATCAAACGCCTTGACCATGCAGTCAAGCTATTTTGCTTTTTCGTTTTGTGTGTCCACTGGTTCAACCCGCTGGTGTGGGTGGCGTTCTTTTTGTGCGGGCGGGATATGGAGCTCTCCTGCGACGAGGCGGTCATCAAAAAGCTAGGTAGCGACGTAAAAAAAGACTACTCCACCTCCCTTTTGACCCTTGCCACCGGCAGAAGAATTGTGGGCGGCACGCCCCTTGCCTTTGGCGAGGGGGACACGAAAAGCCGCATCAAAAATGTGCTGAATTACAAAAAGCCCGCCTTTTGGGTGATCGTCGTTTCTGTCATTGCTGTTGTGGCTATCGGAGTGGGCCTGATGGCAAATCCCAAGGAAAAGTCGGCGGAGCTGGATGCCGCACAAACCCTTTGGGACGCCCGAACGGAGTATGTGGGCGATAACGCCGCCGTGGGGCAGCTTCTCGGTCTGCTTGAATTTCCGGACAGCCTTACCTACCAGTTTTTCGCCTTACAAACAGACGGAGATGAACGGGGCGTGGAGCTTAGCTTAATTCAAGACACCATCCGCCCCCTGACCGATTTGGAGAC
>JAVXKN010000090.1:0-5746 GCA_036647315.1 Oscillospiraceae bacterium
CTCTGTTTCCCGGGGCTGTTGAACATTATGTAAACCTAGGCGACTGTTACGACACAGACGGACTTTCCGAACTTCGGGAGGAGCTGATGGCCGCAACTCTGGCCTGCAAGCCCCCCTACGCCCGGTGCTATCAGGCATTGGGGGCAGCGGCGGCGGTGGGTCGGGCGGGCCGGCTGCTCTTAAGCAGTGAAACGCTGCAACGGCGACTGGTGCGGCGGGGCGCGGGCATTTTGGCACGGGAGTGCAAAAAAACAGGAACTATCGGCGGGCAAACCCGGCGGTTTCTCAGCGGCATCACCTGTGAGGGGCACTTCTGTCTGTGGGACACTGTGGAAGTCCTGTGCCCCCGGGTGTATACCCTCTCCGACAGCTATGGGCTGGGCGGGCCGTTACTGGAGGCACTGCTGGCGGGTGCTGTGGAAAACGGGTACCATGTGATTTCCTGCCCCTCGCCCTTGGAGCCGGAACGGCTGGAGCATCTGCTTATCCCGGCACTGGGTCTGGCGTTTGTCACCGACACCCCCGCGCTCCCCTATCCCCACAAGCCCTACCGCCACATTCGGGTGGACGCTATGGCGGACGAGACCGTTTTGCGGCAGAACAAGGGCCGGCTGAAATTCGTCCGCAAGGTGACGGAAGAACTGCTGCAAGAGGGCGTAGCGGCACTGGCGGAGGCGAAAAAACGCCACGACCATTTGGAGGAACTCTACCGCCCCTTCACCGATTTTGACAGAGCCAATCGGATCACTGACGCACTCTGCAAACAGATTTTTGAGTAAAAGAAAAAGCGGCTTCCATAACGGAAGCCGCTTTTTTATGCTTTAATGGCCCAGCGGAGCTTGGCGGACTTGGCGCGGGGATTGGCGGTACACTCCTCCGGGGTGGGGCGGAGGGGGTCGGGGGCAATTTCCGCATAGTCCCCGGAGCGGAAGAACTGCTGGAAGGACTTTTTCACCAGTCGATCCTCCCCGGAGTGGAAGGACAAAATGGCGATTCTGCCGCCGGGTGCCATGGCGGCGGGGAGCTTTTCCAGAAATTCGTAGAGCACCTCAAACTCGCGGTTCACGTCGATACGCAACGCCTGAAAGCACCGCTGACAGGTCTTTTTGACCTCCACGTCCCGGTCTTTTTCCGGGATGAAATGGAGGGTTTCTTTGATGAGACCCCGGAGGGCGGTGGTGGTTTCCAGTGGGATGCCCTTTTTGCGGGCGGCGACAATGGCCTTGGCAATTTTTTCGGCATTGGGCTCATCGGCATTCTCTAAAAAGATGCCGGTGAGCTCGTCTTGTGTCAGGGTTTTGAGAAGCTTTGATGCCGGCTCTCCCTTATTGGGGTCCAGCCGCAAGTCCAGCGGGCCGGCGGCTTTGAAAGAAAAGCCCCGCTCCGGGTTATCAATCTGCATGGAGGACACGCCCAAATCCGCCATCACGAAATTCAGCGGGCCGGACTCTTTCACAATCTCGTCAATTTGGGAGAAATTCATCTGGCGAACGGTGAGCATTTCCGCGCCGTACCCCTGTGCTGCAAGGCGGTCACGGGTGCGGGGCAACTCCAAAGAGTCCACGTCGGTGGCGTAAAGATGGCCCTTGCCCGCCAGACGTTTGAGGATTTCCCCGGAGTGTCCGCCGTAGCCTAAGGTGGCGTCCATGCCGATTTGTCCGGGCTGAATTTCCAAAAAATCCATGATTTCCGTGACGCAGATGGAGCGGTGCATTCCGGCGGGGGTCGCGCCCCGTTCCATGACGTGGGCCACGTCCTCCGCGTACTTCTCCGGGCTTAATTCTTTATATTTTTCCCCGAAGCTTTTCGGGTGGGTACCTTTATAGCGGGGGCGGCGTTTGTGTTCCTGTTCTTCCATGGTGTCACCTTCCTCCCTGCCATTTTATCATAGGTGGGGGGTTGACGCAAGGGGGGCGACCCCTTATAATGGGGGGCAAAGGGGTGAGGACTTGCTACGGGAATATATTGAACAGGCCCAGGTGATTTCCGTCATTGGGCTGTGCAAAAATGCGGGTAAAACAACGGTTTTGAACCGCATGATTGAAGAGCTACATGACGTGACACTGGCCCTCACCTCGGTGGGCCGTGACGGGGAGGACACCGACCTTGTCACCGGCACGGGGAAGCCCGCCATCCATGTCAAGGCGGGGACGCTATTTGCCACGGCTCGTGGAATGCTCCCCCTCTGCCCTGTCACCTTAGAGGTTTTGGGCGTTACCGACGTGATGACCCCCCTGGGTTCTGTGGGGATTTTCCGAGCACTCACCGACGGGGCTGTCCAACTGGCGGGGCCGTCGGCGGTGGCACATTTGGAGCCTCTGTCGGAACAGTTCCGCAGCTTTGGGGCGGAAAAGATTTTAATTGACGGCGCGGCGGGGCGGAAGTCCCTGGCCTCTGCCGGCGGGTGCGCCATTTTGTGCACCGGCGCGTCACTGGACGGCTCTATGGAGTCCGTGGTGGCGGAAACCCAGCACATCTGCTCCCTCTTTGCCGCCACCACCGTGCCCAATCCCGACGCGCGGCACATTGAGGGCGGCATTACCACCGCCTCCCTCATTAAGCTGACCCAGCGGGGTGAGGCGGGGCCTATCTCCGTCCCCAACGCCACCCATATTTTGGCGGACCGTGCCTCCACCGAGCTTTTCTACCGCTCCGGCGGCAGCTTTATTTTAGAGCACAATTTGCCCATCGCCGCCGTGGCGGCCAACCCGTGGAGTGCCTACGGACGGCACTTTGACCAGGACCAATTTTTGGCGGCACTCCGCCACGCGCTCACCGTTCCCGTGGTGGATGTGCGAGATGCTACAAACAATGAAGAAGGTGCAGAATGATGAACTTATCGAGACAGCTCCGGGAGGAGACCGGCTACGAATGGGTGATGGACAGGCTCTCCCCCATTACCCCCTTTGGCAAAGCCATGGCGCGGAACGCGAAATGGTACTCCCCGGAGGAAGAGACTGCACTGGAGGCCGAGCTGGACCGGGTATCGGTGGCGGCGGCACTGCCTGTGCGGTCTGCCGACTTTGTGGTCCACGCCATGAGCATGATTCAGGACATTTCCGGCTCTCTGGACCGGCGGGAGGGCTCCGTCATGGACGACGTGGAGCTGTTCCTCTTAAAGAGTTTTCTCCTCACGCTGGAGCGTCTGGTGGAGGCCTACGACAAGCTTCACGCCCCCTTTGAGGGAATTCACTTTCTCCCCATGAGCCGTGTTTTGGACATTTTAGACCCCACCCAACGCCGACTGGGTGCCTTTACCACCAGCGAGTTTGACCCGCTGATTCTGAACGTGGACCGCCGTGAGGCGGAGGAGCGGGAGCAAGCGGTACGCCGGAAACTCACCGCCGCCCTCATGCCCTATAAGGACACCTTTTTTGAAAACTTCGACACCATCGGTCATTTGGATTTGGTCCTTGCTAAGGGCCGTCTTGCCCAGCGGTTCCACTGCGTCCGCCCTGTGTTAAGCGCGGACCGGGTAGAGGCGGAGGAGATGGTTCACCCCCAGATTGCCGCGCTGGTGGCGGAAAAGGGCCGTGACTTCACCCCCCTGTCCCTCTCCATTCCCAAAGGCTGCACCGTGATTACCGGGGCCAACATGGGAGGCAAGAGCATTTCTTTGGAAACCCTCTCCTTAAATGTGCTCCTCACCCAGACCGGCTTTTTCGTCTTTGCCGACAAGTTTGAGGCACCCCTCTTTGACCGGATGACTTTCCTCAAAGCCGATGGTCAATCTGCACAACAGGGCCTCTCCTCGTTCGGAGCGGAGATGACGGCGGTGGACGCGCTCTTAAAAGAGGGCAAGGGCACCCGGTTCTTCTTGGCACTGGACGAATTTGCCCGGGGGACAAACCCGCAAGAGGGCGCGGCCCTTGCAAAAGCTTTGGCCCACTATCTGAACACCTTAGACTGCGTGGCCCTCATGACTACCCATTACGACGGCGTTTCCGATGTGGCTGCCTGCCACTATCAGGTGGCGGGTCTGGACGAAAACGCCCCCGGCGAAACCCTGTCTGAAAAGATGGATTATCACCTAATTCCCGCCGTTACGGGTGCTCCTTGCCCCAGAGATGCCCGTAAAGTTTGTCGTTTGTTGAAATTGACACCTGAACTTCTCGAAATCTTTGGTGAAAGTGATTGACAAACAGGGTCGGGAGACTGTATAATTTGGTTACAAGTAAATAGTGACAGATAGAGGCGCGGAAAATCAGGTAGCGAACGATGTAAAGGGAAGGCACTCCCGATGCGTTGCGTGAATGGGTTTACCGCCGAAGGTTGTGGTGTGTCCTGCACTGCAATACTGAGCCGCCGGCCTAGTGCTTGCGGATTGTCATGGAAACATGAAGCGCTATTTGCATAGAATATGGTCTTTTTTCGGATTGGTCTTTTTTATGCAGATAGTGCTTTTGTCGTTTTCTGTGGAGTGCTATTCATTTTCTGCGTCAAAAACGGAAAATGGATGGTGCTCTTTTTATTTTTTTGCTACCATCTTCGGCACCGCAACTTGTTGGCAATCCCCCCTATATGGGGGCCAAAATATGAGGAGGTCTTTCAAAATGGAAAAAATGACATCAATGATCCGGCTTCGCATGAGTGCGAAGGACGCACACTACGGCGGGAATCTGGTAGACGGCGCACACATGGTGCACCTGTTCGGCGACGTGGCCACTGAGCTGCTCATCATCTGCGACGGCGATGAGGGCCTGTTCTGCGCTTACGACAACATCGAGTTCCTGGCACCTGTCTATGCAGGCGACTTCATCGAGGCCGTGGGCGAGATTACCAAGATGGGTAACTCCTCCCGCACCATGAAGTTCGAGGCCCGCAAGGTCATTGGCCCCCGCCCCGACATCAGCGATTCCGCTGCCGACGTTTTGGCCGAGCCCGTGGTGGTCTGCCGCGCTACCGGCACCTGCGTCGTGCCCAAAAAGAGCCAGAGAATCGCCCGCTAAGCAAAGCGCGAAGCGCGAAGCCGTCGCGAACAGCGGGCTAAGACCCGAAGCGGAGCAAACGGACCGAAGGCACAAAGTGCCGCAGGCCGGCTTGCGCAGTCGTAGGGGCTTAGAACCGCGTCGTGAGCAGGCGTAGCGCGACAATTTCTCTTTGCTAAAACTTTTATAAAAGGAGGTCTTTCCAGTGGAAAAATTAATTATCACCGCCGCTATCTGCGGCGCGGAGGTCACGCAGGAGAAAAACCCCGCCGTGCCCTACACACTTGAGGACATGGTGCGCGAGGCCAAGAGCGCGTTTGAGGCCGGTGCTGCCGTCCTACATATCCACGTCCGTAACGACGATGGCACCCCCACCCAGGACCGCGAGCGGTTCCGTCTCATTATGGACGCAATCAAGATCGCCTGCCCTGGCGTTATCCTCATTCCCTCCACCGGCGGCGCAGTGGGCATGACTGCTGAGGAGCGTCTGCAGCCCACCGAGCTTTTCCCCGAAATGGCAACGCTGGACTGCGGCACTTGCAACTTCGGCGACGAGGTGTTCACCAACGATATGCCCACCATGCGTGCCTTTGGCAAGCGCATGATGGAAAACAACATCAAACCCGAGTACGAGTGCTTTGAAATGGGCCATTTGGACACCATTCTCCAAATGGCGAAAAAGGGCGAATGCCCCGGCGGCCCCATGCAGTTTAACTTCGTTCTGGGCGTTAGGGGCTGCACCCCCGCCACCGCCGGCAACCTGGAATGGCTCGTGAAGGCCATCCCCGCCGGCTCCACCTGGACCGCCACAGGCATTC
>JAVXKN010000091.1:0-5711 GCA_036647315.1 Oscillospiraceae bacterium
AATAGTCACTGAACGCACCACCCGCGGTGGAAAACGCATGGTGGAAATTCGGGTATAGACTTGTTCAGTAGCGGTTTACAGGGACGCAGACGATGTAATCATCGCCTGCGTCCTTTTCCGTAAACTCGGAAACCATAGATTTTCGCCGTCTACATTTCCGGTTTCTCGGAAATGTAGACGTGCGCTCTGGGTGGGAGCCAACTCTGCCATCGCCGTGGTAGGCGCGGTTTGGGCATTTTTGGCGAAACTTGGCACGGGATTTGCTCATAGTAATACAGAAGCAAAACCGAAAGGGAGGTACCGGTCATGGTAAAAGAACTGAAAAACAACACCCTCTATTTTGATGGCTGCGACACCACAAAGCTGGCGCAGAAATATGGCACCCCGCTGTATGTTTTCTCCGAGAGCGACATGGTGGGGCGGTTTTCCCAGCTGCGGGAGACCTTTCTAAACCGCTGGGAGCGCACCCGCGTGGCCTACGCCTGCAAGGCGTTCTGCACCACCGGGATGCTGAAACTGGTGGAGCGTGAGGGAATGTGCATCGACGTAGTGTCCGGCGGCGAGCTGTACACCGCCATCGCGGCAGGATTCCCCCCGGAGCGCATTGAGTTTAACGGCAACAACAAGCTGCCCTCTGAACTGGAACTGGCTGTGGACTACGGCATCGGCCGCATTATCGTGGACAGTCTCCAAGAGCTGCCCCTCATCGAGGCCATCTGCAAGCAAAAGGGCAAGAAGATGAACATCCTCTACCGCATCACCCCGGGCATTAAGGTGGACAGTCACGACTATATTGTAACAGGGAAAAAGGATTCCAAATTCGGCTTCCCTCTGGATGAGGACGTGATTTTCCCCGCCATTGAGGCCGCAATCAAGTCGGAATACGTGAACTTTATGGGGGTGCACTTCCATGTGGGCTCTCAGCTTCAGGACAACAGCGGGTACCTCAACGCTCTGGAAATCATGCTCAAACTGGTGCGGGACACCAAGGAAAGATGCGGCTTTACCATGCAGGAGCTGAACATCGGCGGCGGCTTCGGCATTCAGTACACCGACGAGGACCGGAAGCCCTACGACTACTTCCTCACCCCCATGATGGAGCGCATCGAGGCCTTCTCCAAAGAGCTGGGCATCACCCGCCCCAACGTGGTCACCGAGCCGGGACGGAGCATTGTGGGCGAAGCCGGCATGAGCCTTTACACCATCGGCGCCATTAAAGACATCCACGGCGTCCGCAAATACGTCTCCGTAGACGGCGGCATGACCGACAACATCCGCCCCGCCCTCTATCAGGCGGTCTACAAGGGCATTGTGGCCAACAAGGCGGAACAGCCCACCACCCAAACCGTCACGGTCTGCGGCAAGTGCTGCGAGTCCGGCGACATTTTAGTCAGAGATATTCAGCTGCCCGAAGTGGAGGCGGGAGATCTGTTCGCCATGTTCTCCACCGGTGCCTACGGCTTCTCCATGGCCAGCACCTACAACATGAACCCCGTCCCCGCCGTCGTGCTGGTGAAGGACGGCAGAGACGAGCTGATGGTGAGGCGCCAGAGCTACGAGGACGTCATTCGGAACAACGTCATTCCGGAATCCCTGAGGTGATGAAAATGCCGCTTAAAAAAATATCGTTTGCGAAAATGCAAGGTGCCGGTAACGACTTTGTGGTCATCAACAATATGGACCTCAGAATCCCTCTGGAGCAGCTGCCCGACATGGCCCGCAGGGTCTGTCAGCGCCGGCTTTCCGTGGGCGGTAATGCACTGATGGTGGCGGATTTTCCGGAAAAGACCGGCGACTTCCAGATGCGGTTTTACAACGCCGACGGCACCATCGCCGAAATGTGCGGCAACGGCGCCCGATGCATCGCCCGATACGCCTACGACCACGGCTTTGCCAAGGCGGAGATGCAGATTGAAACCGTGGCGGGGATGGTAAAAGCTTGGCGGCTGGACAAACGGCTCTACAAAATCCGCTTAAACGACCCCGACGTTTTGAAACTCCAATACCCGGTGGAGGTGGACGGCGTCACCTATGAGTGCTCCTATGTGGAACTGGGGTGCCCCGGCATCCCCCACGCGGTGGTCTACTACCCCGGTCTGGCGGAAAAAACCGAGGAGGAGCTGATGGATTTAGGCCGCAAGCTCCGGTACCACAAGGCGTTCCCAAAAGGTGCCAACGTGAACTTTTACGATTTGGCAGGCGGCAACGACGTGGTGGAAAAAACCTACGAGCGTGGCGTGGAGGACTTCACTCTGGCCTGCGGCACCGGCTCCGGCTCCACCGCCACCGTACTGACCCTGCTGGGCAAAGTCCCCGGCCCCCGGGTTCACCTAGTCGTCCCCGGCGGGGATTTATGGGTGGAAGTAGAGCGTGAGGGCGACAAAGTCACCGGCATCTACCTCATTGGCGACACCAATCTGGTTGTCCGGGGGGAACTCACCGACGAGGATTTAGTCCTCTAATCCGTATGTAAGGCCTGCGGGCCATACAGATATCTTTTGAGAGAGATATAATTTGTTAGGAGGAGTCAACATGAGTAAAACTGCAGGTCTCGACAAGAAGTCCGTCGCAAAGAACTACAAATTCCTAGCCATTATGCTGGGAGCCATGATTGCAGGCTGTATCCTGGGCTGGTTTGCCCCGGACATGGGCCACAAAATCAAACCCTTTGGCACGGTATTCATCAACATGATGTTCTGCGTCGTCGTCCCCCTGGTGTTCGCGTCCATCTCAGGTTCTATCGCCAACATGAAAAGCCGCAAGCGCGCGGGTAAAATTATGGGCACCACCGTGGCGGTATTCGTCATCACCGGTGCCATCGCCGCCGCTCTGATGTTCGTCATTATGAAAATCATCCCCCCTGTCCCCGTGGCATGGGAGCAGCTGCCCACCGAGGCGCTGGGCGAGTACGCCTCCCTCTCCGACATGATTGTCAACTTCTTCACCGCTCCTGACTTTGTGGGTCTTTTAAGCCGCAAGGCCATGCTGCCCCTCATCGTGTTCTCCATCCTCTTTGGCTTTGCCACCAACCTGGCCGGCGGCCCCGACTGCCTGGTGGGCAAGTGGCTGTCCAGCATGTCTGACGTGATGATGCAGTTCGTCAAAATCGTCACCTTCTATGCCCCCATCGCATTCTTCGCCATCTTCGCAGACCTGGTTGCCACCTATGGCTCCGAGGTCATCGGCAACTACGGCCGCGCTCTGGCGGTTTACTATCCCCTCTGCTTTATCTACATCTTCACCGCATTCCCCCTGTTCGCTTGGTTCGGCGGCGGCAAGGGCGGCGTAAAGGCCATGTTTAAGCACATCGCACGGCCCGCCATCGTCTCTCTGGGCACCTGCTCCTCCGTGGCTACCATCCCCACCAACCTAGACGCCGCCGAAGAAACCGGCATCAGCAAGGACGTGGCGGAAATGGTTATCCCCTTGGGTGCCACCATGCACATGGACGGCTCCTGCTTCTCCTGCGTACTGAAAATCGCTTTTGTTCTGGGCGCTATGGGTCAGGACATGAGCTGGGGCATGATTATCCCCGTCATCCTAGTGGCCGTCCTCTCCTCCGTGGGTATGTCCGGCGTCCCCGGCGGCGGTTACATCGGCGAGTACATTATCTGCTCCATCTTCTTCCCCCAGCACATCGAAATCGCCT
The DNA here is from genome assembly GCA_036647315.1 of Oscillospiraceae bacterium. GTDB lineage: Bacteria > Bacillota > Clostridia > Oscillospirales > Oscillospiraceae > JAVXKN01. The sequence goes on from JAVXKN010000091.1 coordinate 3,650, forward strand.
TCCCCATCCTGGTGGCTATCGGCAACCTGGTTGACCCCCCCGCCACCATGATTAACTCCGCCGGCGACTATGTCGTCAGCTTCGTGGTCTCCCGCTTCTGCGACGGTAAGGATTGGCTGCAGCGCGCGCTGTCCGGCAAATCCGCCAAGGCCGCAGAGATTGCAGATGTAGAGGAAACCACAGTCTAAATCAAACTTCCCCCTCCCAACAACAAGCCCCCGCCCTCCACGGGTGTGGGGCTTGTTGCATCTAGGGAACCCAAAAAGGAGAAAATTTTATGCTCACGAAAGAAGCTCTTTTAGGCCTCCTGACCCGTGAGGTGGTGCCCGCCTTGGGCTGCACCGAGCCGGTGTGCGTGGCTTTAGCCGCCGCCGACGCCAGCTGCGCCATCGGGGGACAGATTGTCTCCATCAAGGTGTCGGTGAACGCCAACATTCTCAAAAACGGGATGTCCGTAGGGATTCCCGGCTGTCCCAACGTGGGTCTCAACTACGCCGCCGCTCTGGGCGCCTGCATGGCAAACCCCCAAAAGGGGCTGGAACTGCTGGCGGATATTACGGACAACGTAAACACCTTCGTTAGCCAAATGATTGCCGACGATCGGGTGAAAATCGCCGTAGACCCCAATGAGGACGACCTCTACGTCCGTGCCGAGGTGATTACCACCAGCGGCTTGGGTATCTCCGTCATTCGGGAGAGCCACGCCAACATCGTCTTCACCAAAGCAAACGACAAGGTGCTGGTGGACAAAAAAGTGCCGCTGGGCGAAAAGCAGGCAGATGATATTTACAAGACCCTGAAAACCACCACATTGGCGCAGCTGCGGCAGCTGGTGGAGCAGCTTTCCGACGGGGAGCTGCTGCCCATGCTGGACGGTATGCGGATGAACGGCCTGTTGGCGGACTACGGTTTAAGCCACGACGCGGGGGTGGGCATTGGCCGCACCTTAGAAAAGCTGACGGAAAACGGCGTGTTCGGCCAGAGCCTCAACAGCCGCATTATGGCCCGCACTGCCGCCTGCGCTGAGGCCCGCATGTCCGGCTGCCCCTACGCCGTCATGAGCAGCGCCGGCAGCGGCAACCACGGCATCACCGCCGTCCTCCCCGTGGTGGAGCTGGCTCGAGAGCTGAAGTCGGACGACGCTACGCTGGCCCGCGCTCTGGCCCTCTCCCACATCGTCACCCTTTACATTAAGCAGTTCACCGGCCGACTCTCCGCCATCTGCGGCTGCGGCATGACCGCCGCCACCGGCGCGGCAGTGGCGATGACCTGGCTTTTGGGCGGCACGGACGCCCAGCTGGGCCACGCCGTCACCAACATGAGCGCCAACCTCACCGGCGTTATCTGCGACGGCGGCAAGGTGGGGTGCGCCCTCAAGCTGGCCTCCGCCGCCTCTGCGGCGCTGATGAGCGCCTATCTGGCCATCGACGACGTGGCGGTCTCCGCCACCGACGGCGTGGTGGGCCGTACCGCCGAGGAATCCATTGCGAACATGGGAAAAATCAGCCATCCCGGCATGACGGAGACCGACAAGGTCATCCTCCAAATCATGCTGGACAAACAGAATTGAGGAGCGCCCGCTATGAAGTATGATTTTGACAAAATTCGGGACCGCACCGGCAATAACGCCGCCAAATACGACGAGCGGATAGGCAAATTCGGGACGGAGGACGTGCTTCCCCTCTGGATTGCGGACATGGATTTCCAAACCGCGCCCGCCGTTTTGAAAGCCTTGGAGGACAAAGTCCAGCAGGGTATTTTCGGCTATGTCTCCCGCCCTGCGGAATATTTTCAGTCCATTGCAAACTGGCAGACCCGCCGCCACGGCTGGACGCCGGACGTGAACCTCATGAGCTTTAGCGTGGGGGTAGTCCCCTCGCTGGCGGCGCTGGTGCTCCAACTGAGCCGACCCGGGCAGGCCATTCTCATTCAGCCACCGGTGTATCCGGAGTTTTACGAGGTGGTGGAGCACGCGGATAGAATTGTGCTGGAAAACCGCCTGGTGGAGCAGAACGGCGTCTTCAAACTGGACCTTGTGGACTTTGAAGAAAAGCTGAAGCAG
>JAVXKN010000092.1:0-5630 GCA_036647315.1 Oscillospiraceae bacterium
AGCGGCCACAATCCGGTCACCGATGACCTTATGTGTCGCGCCTGTCAGCGGGAGCTTTCCCATGACGGTAATCACGGACCCGCCTGCTCCCCAAACACCCGCGCCCATCTTTTGGAGAAAGGCCTGCAAATCGGCAATCTCCGGCTCCCGGGCGGCGTTTTGGATGGTGGTGACTCCACGGGCCGCCACAGCGCAGAGCATGGCGTTTTCTGTGGCACCCACGCTGGGGATGGAGAGGACAATCTCCTTGCCCGTCAGCTGTGGAGCACTGCACTGCAGTCCCTCCGGGGTTTCCTCAATCACCGCGCCCAGCTTGCGCAGGGCGGAAAGGTGCAAATCTATGGGCCGTGGCCCCAGTTCACAGCCCCCGGGGAGATTCATCCGGGCGCACCCGCACCGGGCCAAAATAGCACCCAGAAAAATCACCGAGGAGCGCATGGCACGCATCAGTTCGTCGGGGATGTCCGTGCAGGTAAGCGTGGTGGCATCCACGGAAATTGCGTCCCCAATCCGCCGCACCTTGCAGCCCAAATGTCGCAAAATATCCATGGAGGCCCGCACATCGGAGAGGTCCGGGCAGTTGCGCAAAATGCTCACCGAGGGTGCTAAAATCGTGGCTGCCAGCAGCGGCAGTACGCTGTTTTTCGCACCCTGGACCGTGAGTTGTCCCTCCAGTGGTCTGTTCCCTGTCACCTTGAAAATACTCATAGTATCGCCCTCCGCTCATCAGATAGGCTATTCTATGTTCTCTGTGGTAAAACCGTTAATGGGCCCCTTTTCCCGCCAGTTTCGAGAGAGTTTTGTAAATCTCCTCATTGGCATCCGCCGGGGAGAGTGCCGCCAGATTTTTTGTGAGAGCCTGTCTCTTTTCCGGGCTTGCCAGCAAATCCGTAGCCAGCGCGTAAAGCTTTTCGGCGGTACACTCCACCTCCGGCAGCAGAACGGCGGCGTTTTTATCGGATAAGAGTTGGGCGTTTTTCGTCTGATGGTCCCCTGTCACATTGGGGGAGGGCACCAACACGGCGGGCTTGTGGAGGGCGAGAATTTCGCTGATGGTGGAGGCCCCTGCACGGGAGAAGATGAGGTCACAGGAGGCCATGACGGCGGGCATATCGTAAATGTACTCCCGCAGCTCCACATTGGGATGGTTTTTCAGGTCGATGCCCTGCTGTTCCAGTGCCGTCAGCAGGGTTTTGTACCCGCCCCCTGCCCCGCAGATATGGTGGAAGGGGGCATTTCCCGCACATTCCAGACGGATAAACTCCGCCATCTGACTGTTCATCTCACGGGCACCCAGAGAACCCCAGTAGGTGAGCAGAATGGGCAAATCGTCGGTATAGCCCAGCTTTTCCCGGGCCTCCTTGCGGGTGAGACTGTAAAAGTCCGGCCGCACCGGGGTGCCGGTGACCACCACCCGCTCCGGGTGGGGATAGTGGCTGCGGCAGTCCTCAAAGCCCACCATGACAATATCCGCGTAATTGGCCAGCGTGCGGGTGGTGAGGCCGGGGACGGCGTTGGACTCGTGGACGGCGGTGGGAATCCCCCGCTTTGCCGCCTCACGGGCGATGGGATAGGAGGCAAAGCCACCGGTGCCCACCACCAAATCCGGCCGAAATTCCTCCAGCAGTTTTTTTGCCTGACGGCGGGATTTGGAGAGATTGCAGACCGCCTTGCAGTTGTGTTTCAGCCCCGCCCAGTTTAATTTTCGGCGAAAGCTGTTCACATTCAAGGTGCGCAGTTCGTATCCCGCCTGAGGGACCAGGGTGTTTTCCATGCCATCCCCCACCGCGCCGGCGAATAGAATTTTGGTGTCGGGGTGGCGGGTGCGGAACAAGTCCGCCAGAGCCAGAGCGGGGTTAATGTGCCCCGCCGTGCCGCCGCAGGTAAAGAGAATGTTCAAAGAGCATCACCCCAATTTTGGTCCTGTTATTTGTCGGGAGACAGAGAGGACAATCCCCATCTCCAAAAGCTGTATCATCAGTGCCGTGCCCCCATAGCTGAAAAACGGGAGGGAAATGCCGGTGGTGGGCAAGAGGTTTGTGACAACGCCGATGTTGAGGAACACCTGCACCGCCAAAAGGGTGTTGATGCCCACGATTAAAAGCGCGCCAAATCGGTCACGGGCGTGGAGGGCCAGCCAGTACCCCCGCATAATGAGGAGGGCGAACAGCACCAGCACCAAAATCGCCCCGATGTACCCCAGTTCCTCGCAGACGATGGAAAAAACAAAGTCGTTTTCCGCCTCAGGGAGATAGAGAAATTTCTGTCGGCTTTTGCCCAGTCCCAGACCCAGAAGGCCGCCGGACCCGATGGCGTAGAGGGACTGGATGGTCTGAAAGCCTTTCCCCAAGCCATTTGCGCCGTCTGCCCAGGGGTTTTTCCAAAGCTCAATGCGGGAGGTCATGTAGGTGGTGGAGGTGATGATAATGGCCAGAATGGCGGCAAACCCGCCGCCGCCGATGAGAAACCAGTAAAGCTTAATCCCGCCGGCAAAGAGGACGGCGGCACCGCCTGCCAGAATGAGAATCATGCCCGACATATGGGGCTCCAGCTTGAGGAGAAAAACGATAACCAGCAGGATGGCACCGTAGGGAATCAGCTCCAAAAAGCCGATGCGGTCCAGCGTGCCCAACATGCGGCCCGCCAGACTTTTCTGGTTCCAGTTCCGCTTTTTCACCGTGCCACGCTTGGAGAGCCGGGCGGCGAAATAGAGAATGACCGCCACCTTGGCAAGCTCTGAGGGCTGCAGGTTGATGGGCCCCAACTGAATCCAGCGCTGGGCACCGGTGGTCTCCCTGCCGAAGCCGAAAGGAATGACTAAAACCAGCAAAACGATGGAGATAATCAGCGCAAAGAGAGACATCCAGCGGAAGGTCTGATAGTTAATTTTCGAGGTAATCCACATGACAGCAACGCCTGCAACCGCGAAAATCAGCTGTTTGACGAAGTAATAGGTGGGGTTATTCCCCGCCACCACAGGGTCGTAAAACGCCGTGGCGTAGGAGGAGGAGAGTACCATGACAAGCCCGATGCCTGTAAGCAGCAGCACCAACATCAGATAGGGTAAATCCATAGGGCCACGGGAGAGCTGCTCTTCCATGGTCAGGTCACGTTTCAGCTTTTTCAAGGTGTTCGCCTCCTCTCAAATATCTATTGCGGGCAAATTACATTGCGCCTTTTCCTAAAATGCCAAAGTAGGCCACAATACAGCCCACCAGAGAAATCACCGTAAAGACGACGAACAGCTTTTTTTCCGACCAGCCGCACAGTTCAAAATGATGGTGGAGCGGTGCCATTTTGAAGATGCGCTTGCCGTGGGTGGCCTTAAAGTACAGCACTTGGATAATATCCGACATCGTCTCGATGATGTAGATAATCCCCACAAAGAGGAGGACCAGTGGAATGTCCAAAACGAAGGCCAGACCGCAGACCATGCCGCCTAAAAAGAGGGAGCCGGTGTCCCCCATAAAGACCTTGGCGGGGTGAAAATTGTAGAAGAGAAACGCCAGCAGGGCACCTACCAGAGAGGCCGCCACACAGGCTACCGTGCCGTAGCCCCATGCGGCGGCAACCACGGTAAAGAAGAGTGCCACCGGGATCGTCACGCCGGAACAGAGGCCGTCGATACCGTCGGTAATGTTGACGGCGTTCACCGTCCCCACCATCACCAGAGCCGCAAAAACCATGTAGAGGGCAAAGGGGAGGATGATGGAGGTGTTGAAAAACGGAATGTAAAGATTGGGGCTCAAGTGCCCCGTGCACCGGAGCAGGACGGTAAATGCGATGGCGGCGGCAAGCTGCAGGAGAAATTTCGCCGGGGCGGAGAGCCCGGTATTCTCCTTCTTCTTCAGCTTTGCAAGGTCGTCTATAAAACCAATGAAGCCGAAAACCAGGGCGAAGGCAAAGACGAAAAGCCCGGAAAATTCCTGCATCCGGATAGAAGCGAGAATTGTCCATAGCCCAATGCTTGCGATAATCATAAGCCCACCCATGGTGGGGGTGCCCTGCTTATTCATGTGCCAAGTGGGGCCGTCCTCCTTGATGGTCTGCCCCGCCTTTGCCTTCCGCAGAGCGGGCACCAAAAACCGTCCTATCAGTAGGGCCAGTAAAAATGACCCATTGGCCACCACGCAGATGCGCATTATGATATCCTTCTCCATGTTTTAACCTCCGGTTTTTTCTCAAAAGTCGCTTTCCGTGAAACGACTGATTATATCACAGCCCCGCCCCCTTGAAAAGCGGCAACTGTACTAAAGTAATCGGCAATTTCCTCCCGCTCGTCTAGGTGATTTTGCAGGCCGTTTTCCTCCTGATAGGTCTCGTGGCCCTTGCCACAGAGGAGGACGGTGTCCCCGCTTTTCGCCAGAGACAGAGCCAGACGGATGGCGGCGCGGCGGTGAAGTTCTACCTTGACCTCCGCCTCCTCCGGCATCCCCGCCAGAATTTCGGCGATGATGTCCTCCCGGTGCTCGGTGCGGGGGTTATCGGAGGTGACTACGGACAAATCTGCCAGTCGGGCGGCTACCGCACCCATGATGGGGCGTTTTGCCCTGTCCCTGTCTCCGCCACAGCCAAAGACTGCAATCACCCGCCCCGCTGTAAATTCTCTGGCGGTGAGGAGGATATTTTCCAGCGCGTCCGGGGAGTGGGCGTAGTCGATTATCACGGCGAAGTCCGCCGGAACGGGCACCACCTCCGCCCGACCCCTCACGCCGCTTGCAAGGGTCAGTGCGGCGGCAACTTCCCCCAGAGAAAGCCCCAGTACCAGCGCGCAGGAGATGGCCCCTAGGGCGTTGTAGATGGAAAAACAGCCGGGGATGGGGAGCGTAACCCGGCAGAGTTCCGTTTGGGTCATGGCCTCAAAGGCCACCCCGGTGGGCAGCAGCCGAATGTTTTTTGCCGTTACGTCGGCCTGGGGGCGGTTTTCCGAATAGGTAAAGACGGGACAGGGGACGGTTTTCTCGTAAAATCTGCCCGCCTCATCGTCTAAATTGAGCACCGCCACGTCGGTCTGCTGAAAGAGCAGTCCCTTGGCATCCCGATAGGCCTCCATGGTTTGGTGAAAGTCCAGATGGTCTTGGGTGAGGTTGGTGAACACTCCGGCGGCAAAGCGGAGGGTGCCGGTACGGTGGAGCACCAGAGCGTGGGAGGAGGCCTCCATCACGACGTGGGTGCAGCCACCCTCTGCCATTTTTCGGAGCAACTCCTGTAATTCGTAGGATTCCGGGGTGGTACGGCTGGCGGGGAGAATCTCACCGCCAATCATATTCTGGTTGGTGCCGATGAGACCCACCTTGGTGCGCAGTACCTGCTCCAAAATAGACTTGAGCAGATAGGTGGTGGTGGTTTTGCCATTGGTGCCTGTGACCGCCACCAGCGTCATTTTGTCGCCGGGATGCCCAAACCAGTGGGCGGAGGCCGCCGCTAAAATGGCTCTGGGATGCTCCGCCACAAAGAACAGACCGTCGCAGTCCGGCTTTTCCCGACAGACCACCGCCACCGCGCCTTTGGATAACGCGTCGCGGATGTACAGATGCCCATCGGTTTTGTACCCCGCCAAGGCGAAGTAGAGCGCGCCGGGCTGCAAGGTGCGGGTATCGTAGGACAGGGAGGAGACCTCTCTATCGGGA
>JAVXKN010000093.1:0-5598 GCA_036647315.1 Oscillospiraceae bacterium
AGTCCGCTAAGTCAATGCGGCAAAGGGCGCATAACCTCCATAAAAGATGCCAAACTAAGGGGTATCGGGGGAGGTGCGGGGATGGAGCGGGAGAAATTTGTGGCGGAACTGCTGGAACAGATAGCGGAAAAGCTGGCCCAGGCCCAAAAGGAAGTATATTTACAGCTATTGCGGGAAAAATTGGGATTATCGGCAGCAGAAAACAGTTTGCCGGCAACGCTGCCAAAATGGGACAGCCCCCGGCACATTTTGCACCGGGTGGTGACAGAACGGGACATCGCGCCCAATGCGGTTATCTGGGTGCGGCGGGACGCCATCGTCACCCATCAGGCGGCGGCCCGGGCGGCAGAGCTGGGCGCCACGCTGAGGCGGGAGGAGGAAGTCCTGTGAAAATTGCCATTGTCATCGGCAGCGTCTGGGCCACCCGGAAGGACGAGCGGCTCTCCCCCTGTAAACTGCTCGTCGTCCACACAGTGAACCTGCAAACCGGCAGCTTTGACGGCCCGCCCTTGGTGGCGGTAGACCGCATTGGGGCGGGCACCGGGGAACGGGTGCTGCTGGTGGAGGGGAGCGGGGCCCGGGGTGCGGTGCCGGGGAACCCGCCGGTAGATGCCACAGTCATCGGCATTGTAGACGATACCGCCATGGAATTATTTGAAAAGGAGACCATCCACGATGTTTGACGAACTGATGCAGCACCTTACCAACGGCGCGGTGTTTACCGACAGCCTCCGGGCATGGACAGAAAACCTCTCCATCAACTCGGTGATTATCCTCATTATGATGATTTTCATGGTGGTGGGCGGGGTGGATAAAATCCGGGGCAACAAGCTGGGCTACGGCGAGCAGTTTGACGAGGGCTTTCGGGCCATGGGGCCGCTTGCCATCGCCATGGCGGGCGTGGTGGCGGCGGCACCGGTGCTGGCACTGCTGCTCAAGCCCATCATTGTCCCCATTTTCGGCTTTTTGGGGGCGGATGCCTCCATCTTCGCCACCACGCTTCTCGCCTGCGACATGGGCGGCTACCCCCTTGCCATGGAGCTGGCCGCCAACGAGACGGTGGGCAACTTCTCCGGCCTGATTTTGGGCACCATGATGGGCCCCACCATCGTTTTTACCATCCCCGTGGCCCTCTCCATCATCAAAAAAGAGGACAGACCCTATCTGGGTGCCGGCATTTTGGCGGGCCTCATCACCATCCCCTTAGGCTGTATCGCCGGCGGACTGGTGATGAATCTCACCCCCTACCCCATGGCGATTTTGGACATTTTGCGGAACCTGATTCCCGTTATCATCATTGCCGCCATTTTGGTGCTGGGCCTGTGGTTCGCGCCCAGTGCCATGATTCGGGGTTTTAACCACTTTGGCACAGCGGTGACGGTGATTATCACGATTTTTACCATCATCGCCGTCTTCCAGTACCAAACCGGCATCCTGTTCCCCCTCTTTAACATCATGGTGGAGGATAACGGCGGGATTCCGCTGGAGGAGGGGCTTCTGGTCTGCGGACAGATTGCCATTGTCCTCATCGGTGCGTTCCCTCTGGTGCTGTGGCTCACCCGGACGTTTGGCAAGGCTCTGGGCAAAATCGGCACCATGATGGGCATGGATAAAACCGGCTCCACCGGCATGGTGGCTACCCTTGCCAACAGCATCGCCATGTTTAACATCATGGGGGACATGAACCCCAAGGGCAAGCTCCTAAACGTGGCCTTCGCCGTCTCCGCCGCCTTTGTGTTCGGCGACCATCTGGGCTTTGCCGCCGGGGTGAATTCCGAGATGATTTTCCCCATGATTGTGGGCAAGCTGGTGGCAGGTATTACGGCGCTGATTTTGGCAAACTTTCTGGCACCCAAGCTGCTGTCTAAAATCCAGAGCGCCAAGCCGGAGGTGTAGAGATGGAATTAAACGAAGAAACCCTCCGTCGGGTCATCGCCCAAGTGCTGGGGAACATGGGGGAGACGGGGGGCGGCTTTACGAAAACCGTAGACCCCAGCGGGGTGATTTTCATTAAAACCGACACGGTGCGCTGTGAGCGGTTCCAGCAGGACGGGGTGGCGGTGAAGGACGTGGTGACGCTCCAGGAGGCCCCCCGAATGGGTTGCGGCATCATGGAGCTGCGGGAGACCGTATTCCCCTGGACCCTCACCTACGACGAGTACGATTTGGTGCTGGAGGGCATTTTAGAAATCGGGGTGGGGGGCAGAGTGCTCACCGGCCACCCCGGCGATATTCTGTATATCCCGAAAAATACCTCCATTGAATTTCGCACGAAAACCTACGCCCGATACGCCTACTTTGTCTACCCGGCGGACTGGCAATAACACTTGCGCCCTGCCGCTAAATTTGCTATACTGGACAAAATGAGGTGAGGGCGTGGAACTGGAACACAAATTTCTACTGGACAGGGAGGGAACGCCGGAATCGGTGCTTCTCTCTGCCCGAACGCTGGGATTTTCGGCTCGGCAAAAGGCCGTTCAGAACCTTGTAGACACCTACTATGACACGGCGGAGGGCACACTGCTGCAGTCGGGGTGTCTCAAGAGAATCCGCAGGGGTGAAGGGGAAATGCTTTACACCGAAAAGAAAGACATTTCCCAAGAGGACGGACGTTTTCTCCGTGAGGAGACCAATACAGAACTTTTAGACAACACCATGCCGGAGGCACTCAGTGCCCCCGGCATGGGTGCTGTCTTGACGGTGGAGCATAAACGTCGCCGGTATGATTTGACCTGCGGCGCAACGGTGGTGGAGCTTGCCTACGAGACGGTCACTTACAGCCGTGACGGCAAAACGGCAGGGCCGGAATACCAAATTGAGCTGGAGCTCCTGTCACCCACAGGTTCGGGAAAGCTGGCATCGCTGGCGGCAGTGGTAGGGGGTCAAGGCGGCGTGGTGCCTATGCATGAGTCGAAGTTTCAGCGGGGGATGCGCCTTACAGCACGTTCTTAAAGTTCAGCTGCTCCATGCCGTAAAGCAGCTCCAAGTGGGCTAAAAGTTTGGCATTGGCGGCGGCATAGCCGGAGGAATCCCGGTGCTCTGCCATGCTTGCCGCCTCACGGAAGGCCTCATAGATGGCATTGGTGTCGTTGTGCCGGAGGGTGATGTGAAGGTAATTCGCTTTACACTGCCACTTGTCCAGTGCCTGCCCGGTGAGTGCTTTGGCGAGAGGCCAGTCCTCCTCTGCGGCGGAGAGTTTCGCCCGCACCAGTAGATTGGAAAGCTCCCCGGTGTAACTCTGCAGATGTCCCGAGTTCCAAAGTGTGATGGAGAACACCGCCGCCAAGATGAATACCGCCACAAAAAAACGCTTCATCGTCTGAACTCCTTTGCCGCAAAATAGACCTTGTTCTGCTGATCCACCGTGAGCAGAAACACCTGCTTTACGTTTTTTACATGTCCGTGGGCCAGTTGGGCGGCGAGCCACTTGTCGTCCAGCCCCCGCAGCTTTAAGTTTTCCGCCAACAGCCGTCCGTCGCTGATGATGGTGACGGGTAGGCCGCTCTCCTTTGGTTTTGTGCCGAACTGACCCGCCGTCAGGGGCATTTCTTCTGCCTTTAAGAGGACGGTGAGCTGGCCCCCGGTCTCCAAAATAGCGTAGCGGACTTTTTCCAAATCCGTCACCCCTTGAAGCCGCAATTCTTCGGAGAGCTCGTCCAGCGTGAATCGGGTTTTTCGCATTTCCCCCTGTTTTAATTTGCCGTTATCCACCACGATGGTGGGCTTGCCGCAGAGGAGTGCCCGGAGGCGGACGCTTTTCATGGACAGCACAGAAAAGACGGTGGAGAGACACAGAAGGGTTAAAATTGGGATGATGCCCGCCAGCAGGGGAATCCCAAAGTCCTGCATGGGGACGGCGGCCAAATCCGCGATGAGGAGTGCCATCACCAGCTCCGAAGGCTCCAGTTCCCCCACCTGACGCTTGCCCATGAGGCGGATGCCGATGATGATAAACAGATAGAGAATGACCGTTCTCGCAAAGGCGATTGCCATCAAAAGCCCCCCAATCCCTGATATTTTCCCCCAAAACGGGCATGATGATTCCATCCAAAATATAGGAGGAATCTTCATGTCTCTTTTATTAGCTGACAGCGAAACCAAAACCAACTTAATGCGTGCCTTCGCCGGGGAAAGTCAGGCCCGCAACCGCTACACCTTTGCGGCAGAGCTGGCGAAAACCCAGCAGTATGAGGTGCTGGAAAAGGTCTTCCTCTTCACCGCCGACCAGGAGAAGGCCCACGCCAAGGTGTTTATGGACTTTTTAACCCCCCTCTCCGGCAAGAACCTACCCCTAGACGGCACCTATCCCGTGGACTGTTACCCCGACGTTTTAGACCACCTGAAAGCGGCGCGGCAGCACGAGTTGGACGAATTTTCCGATGTGTACCCCGCCTTTTCCGCCGTGGCGGCAGAGGAGGGGTTTGACGACATCGCCGATGCCTTTGGGAGAATCGCCCTCATTGAAAAGACCCACGCCCACCGCTTCGGCCATCTGGCGGAGCTGTTAGAGCAGAAAAAGCTTTTTGTCTCCGACGCAGAGACCGGCTGGATTTGCCTCAACTGCGGCACCATTGTAAACAGCACCGCCGCCCCCACCCTGTGCCCGGTGTGCAAGCACAATCAGGGCTTTTTCGTCCGCTTGCAGTTCTCCCCCTACCTGTGCAGTGGCTGTTTCAAATAGAAAAAACGGTGCGGGTGGCGGCGAAAAAGCCGACCACCCGCATTTTCTATGAGAAAGAGAAAATTATTACCCATATCTATTCTATTTTCCTCCTATCTTTGTTATAATGAAAGCACTGTAAATACGCCCGGGGGCGTGGGAGGGAGAACAGGGTGGAACAACTGGAAAAACTGACCCAGATTTTGCGCATGGCAAAGCTACCCGGTGTGCATCTTTTGGAGAACGAACCTATGTGTCGGCACACCTCCTTCCGTATTGGCGGCCCGGTGCGGCTGATGGTGGTGGCGGAGGGGAAACTCTCCGGGGTGCAGACCGTTTTGCGCCTAGCCATCGACATAGGCGTGCGCCCGCTTTTCATGGGCAACGGCACGGACTTATTGGTGCCCGATGAGGGACTGGATGCCCTGGTTATCAAGACCGTAACGGAGAAGATTACCCAGAAAGACACCGTTTTGACAGCCAGCTCCGGGGTGCTTTTATCCGCTTTGGCGGTGGCGGCGCAAAAGGCGGGGCTCACGGGCCTAGAATTTGCCCACGGAATTCCCGGCTCGGTGGGGGGCGGAGTGACCATGAACGCCGGTGCCTACGGCGGGGAACTGAAAGATTGCCTCCGCACTGTTACTTGGCTCTCCGCGGACGGTGAGCAGCACAGCACCCCGGCATCGGACTGCGACCTAGCCTATCGGCACAGCGCGTTTTCTCAAGGGGACAGGTACATTGTTTCGGCGGAATTTGTCCTGCAAAAAGGAAATCCCGCTGAAATTCGGGCCAAAATGAATGAACTCTCCCAAAAACGGCGGGAAAAGCAGCCCCTAGACCTGCCCAGTGGCGGGAGCACCTTTAAGCGTCCCCAGGGGTACTTTGCCGCCGCCCTCATCGAACAGTGCGGACTGAAAGGTCAAACCATCGGCGGTGCC
>JAVXKN010000094.1:0-5562 GCA_036647315.1 Oscillospiraceae bacterium
GTCCACCACAGGGTGTCCACCGATGGCAACCAGGCTCTCGCCGGCTTTGATGCCGTAACGCTCCGCCGGACTTTTGGGGTCTATGGACTGTATCACGGTTCTGCTCATCGTATCGTCTCCTCTGTGGCAGGTATATAAATGTATTATACCCTAATTTTGAGCAAAAAGAAAGAGGGGGATGACTCCCCCTCCCATTCTTTTTCCATTGTTCTTACTTCGCCGCTACCTCGACCTTACCGTATTCTCTACCCTTATAGGTCATGCAAGACTTGCACAGACGATGGGGAAGACGATAGGCACCGCATTTGGGGCAAATGGAGAGACTGGGGCTCTCCAGCTTCCACACAGAACTACGACGCTTATTCCGGCGTTGCTTGGAGATTTTACTCTTGGGGACTGCCATATTGACACCTCCTTAGGTGAATGCCCTGTGGGCACATTTTTACGATAGTGTTCTCTACTCCAATAGGCTTGCAAGCTTTGCCAATCTCGGGTCTATCTCGCGCTTACAGTGGCATTCCTCCACATTGAGGTCTGCGCCGCAACCGGGACATAGCCCCTTGCAATCAGGGGTGCAGAGATTTTTGGTATCCATGTCCAAAATGAATGCCGTCGTCATCAGCTCACCTACGTCTAACTCGTCGCCGTCCAGAAGTTCGATATCGCTATCTTCTTCATTCTCCAACTCGGTGGCAAGGAGCGTTTCAAGGCTCACCTGCTTCTCCCGACGGAAGGGCTTGGTGCAACGATCGCAATGTAGGTTCAAGGTGGTGACTGCTTGGGCATTCAGGACCAAGGCTCCGGCCATATTCCGCACCACACCGGTGACCTCGAGAGGGTCGGTGATGGGGGTCTCACCGTAGAACTCCTCAGCGGACAAATCCGCAGAGAAAGAAAACGGCAAACTGGCACCGGGGACGTGGATGATGTTATTCAGATTCAGACGCATGACACACCTCCATAAAGGCGTGATACTCGAATCCGTCATCACGCTAGGGTACAGCGGACATTATAACGAAAATGCCCGATAATGTCAAATACTTTCTTCACTTTTTGAAAATATATGTTATGATAGTGAAAATAGTAGCAGTCTGTTCCGGCGGGATGCCCATACTTGGAGGTCAAACATGAAAGAATTTACCATCAAAAAGAACGATGCCGGACAGCGGCTGGACCGTTGGCTGTCAAAGGCATTGCCCATTTTGCCCGCCCCTCTGGCGCAAAAATATATTCGCTTAAAGCGGGTGAAGCTCAACGGAAAAGGTGCCCTGCGGGACACCCGACTGGAAGTGGGCGACGTTTTACAATTATATATCAATGACGAGTTTTTTGAAGCACCCAGTGAGGAGAACGCCTTTCTCTCCCTCTTTCATCCCCAGGTGGATGTGGTCTATGAGGACGAGAATATGCTCTTGGTGAACAAGCGGCCCGGTCTTGTGGTCCACGCCGACGAGACGGAAAAGGTGAACACCTTAATTAACCATATTCAGGCGTACCTCTACCAGAAAAAAGAGTGGAACCCGAAAGCGGAGCACGCCTTTGCCCCCGCCCTCTGCAACCGCATTGACCGGAACACCGGCGGCATCGTCATCGCCGCCAAAAACGCCGAAACCCTGCGGATTATGAACCAGAAAATCAAGGACCGGGAGATTGAAAAGCGGTATCTCGCCATTCTCCACGGCACCATGCTCCCCAAATCCGGCAAGCTGGAGGGGTTTCTCCTCAAGGACGAGGCCCACAATCAAGTAGCAGTATACCACAAGCCCATCCCCGGCGGCAAGTCCGCCGCCACCCTCTATAAGACCCTCCGGGAAAAGGACGGCCTCTCCCTGGTGGAATGTGAGCTTTTAACCGGCCGCACCCATCAGATTCGTGCCCAGTTTGCCGACGCCGGCCATCCCCTGCTGGGTGACGGCAAATACGGACGCAATCGGGACAACGAGCAGTACGGCCGCACCTATCAGGCGCTCTACTCCTATCAGCTCACCTTCGCCTTCCCCACGGATGCCGGCATTTTGGAATATGTAAAGGGGAAAACCTTTACGGTAAAACAGGTGGATTTTGTAGAGGAATATTTCGGGATGGATTTCAACTAAAATCCCCTAGAAAATTACATAAATCCATTGACTTTTCTCCACAGAAACGATATATTGTATTCTGCGTGATTTTTAAGTAACAAAGCCCCCAAAGCGGGGCATTGAAGGAACGGAGGAGGATAAATGTCACAGGAACTCATCCGCTTGTCGGATTGCGTCATGACATTTGACGACGAGGTCATTTTGGACCACATTAACCTCAGCATTCAGGATAAAGAATTTCTCACACTGTTAGGCCCCAGTGGGTGCGGCAAAACCACCACTTTGCGTATTATTGGCGGTTTCCAAACGCCTACCTCCGGCGACGTATTCTTCGACGGCGTGCGAATCAACGACCTTCCCCCCCATAAGCGGAAGATCAATACAGTTTTCCAAAAATACGCCCTTTTTACACACATGAACATCTTTGAAAACGTGGCCTTCGGTCTGCGGATTACCAAGGTGCCCGACCCCAAGGACCCTACGGGCAAACGGATGGTAAACCTGCCGGAAGCTGAAATTGAGCGGCGCGTCTCGGACGCGCTGCATCTTGTCAACCTCTCCGGCTATGAGAAACGTTCGGTGAATTCCCTCTCAGGCGGTCAGCAGCAGCGGATTGCCATCGCCCGGGCCATTGTAAACCGCCCTCAAGTCCTCCTGCTGGACGAACCTCTGGGTGCTTTGGATTTGAAGCTCCGCAAGGATATGCAAATTGAGCTGAAAAAAATTCAGCAGCAGGTGGGCATCACCTTTATCTACGTCACCCACGACCAGGAAGAAGCCCTCACCATGTCGGACACCATCGTGGTGATGAATGAGGGTAAAATTCAGCAAATCGGCTCCCCCACCGATATTTACAACGAGCCTAAAAATGCGTTTGTGGCCGACTTTATCGGTGAGAGCAACATCATCGACGGGGTCATGGTGGAGGACGACGTAGTCAAGATGTACGGCAAGCTGTTCCCCTGCGTGGACGGCGGCTTTGCCCCCAACGAGCCGGTGGACGTGGTCATTCGCCCGGAGGACATTGACATTGTTTCACAAGCTGAGGGACAGATTAGCGGCACCGTCACCAGTGCCACCTTCAAGGGCGTCCACTACGACATTATCGTGGATTTCCGGGGCTTTAAGTGGCTCATCCAGACCACGGACTACTCCGCCCCCGGCACCCGTATCGGCGTAAAAATCGACCCCGACGGCTTCCACATCATGAAAAAAAGCTCCTATTCCGGCCAGTTTGGCGATTACAGCTCCTATTCCGCCGAATACGACGAACTCTCCGAGGACCCGGACGAGGTATCGGAGGACGAAGATGAAGAGTAAGCGTCTGGCGGTTCCATACATCGTATGGATGGCAATTTTCGTGGTGGTGCCGCTGATTTTGGTGGTCATTTTCGCCTTTACCGCTAAGGACGGCTCCTTCACCTTCTCTAACTTTTCCACCATGGGTCAGTATGTAGGGGTCTTTGGAAACTCTTTCCTGCTGGCAGCCGTGGCTACCGCCATCTGCATCCTCATCGGCTACCCCATCGCATACCTCATTTCCCGGGAAAGCCCCAACGTCCAAAAAATCGCCATGATGCTGGTGATGCTCCCCATGTGGATGAACTTTCTCCTGCGGACCTACTCCTGGATGTCCCTTTTGGAGGACACAGGGCTCATTAACCGGCTGTTCACCACCCTGGGTCTCCCCACCTTTCACATGATTAACACCCCCGGTGCGGTTGTTTTGGGCATGGTTTATAACTTTTTGCCGTTTATGATTCTCCCCATTTACTCCGTCATTGAGAAAATCGACCCCAAAGTGGTGGAGGCGGCGCAGGACTTGGGTGCCAACGCCGTCACCACGTTCCGCCGGATTATTTTCCCCCTGTCCCTCCCCGGTGTCCTCTCCGGCGTTACCATGGTCTTTATCCCCTCGGTTTCCACCTTCGCCATCTCCCAACTCTTAGGCGGCGGCATGACGATGCTTTTGGGCGACCTCATTGAGATGCAGTTCTTCGGCAACACCTATAACCCCCACTTAGGCTCCGCCATCGCTCTGGTCATGATGGTGATTGTCCTCATCGCCATGGCGATTATGAACCGCTTTGGCGAGGGTGAAGAGGAGGCCATGTTGCTATGAAAAAGAACGGCGTTTTGAACCGCTTTTTTATGCTTTTGGTAGGATTGTTCCTCTACGCCCCGATTTTTGTCCTCATTGTCTTTTCCTTTAACGCCACAAAAAGCCGCACGGTGTGGGCAGGCTTCACCCTAGACTGGTACGGCAAACTCTTTCAGAACACCCGCATTATGGACGCGCTTACCACCACCCTCTTGGTCTCCGTTTTGGCGGCCATCATCGCCACCCTGCTGGGCACCATGGCGGCCATCGGCTTTTTCAGCATGAAGCGTCGCCCCCGAACTCTGTGCATGACGGTAAATAACATCCCCATGACCAACGCGGACATTATCACCGGCGTGTCCCTCATGCTCCTGTTCGTCTTTTTAGGCAAGATTTTGGGCTTCAACCAAGGCTTTGGAACCCTCCTCATGGCCCACATTACGTTTGACATTCCCTATGTCATTCTCTCCGTCCTCCCCAAATTGCGACAGCTGGACCCCAACATTTACGAGGCGGCGGAGGACTTGGGTGCCTCCGGGCTCTACGCCTTCCGCAAGGTGATTCTCCCGGAAATCGCCCCCGGTGTCATTAACGGCATGATGATTGCCTTCACCATGAGCATCGACGACTTCGTCATCAGCTACTTCACCGCCGGCAGTCAGGTTTCCACTCTGGCGATGGAGGTCTACTCCATGGCGCGGCTGCGGGTCAGCCCGGAGATTAACGCCCTGTCTACCCTCATGTTCCTCACCGTTCTGGCACTGCTGGTCATTGTAAACCTCCGCCAGATGAAGCAGGACAAAACCCTGCGCCGCAGTCGTGCCAAACTCACCTCCGATTTGGAGCCCACGCCGCTCCTCTCTGAAGAAGCGGACGAATCTGATTTTTGAAAGGGGTAGTATTTTGAAAAAAGTTTTTTCGTTTCTACTCTCCTGCGTCCTTTTGATGGGCGCACTCTCCGGCTGTGGGCCCAAGTCTGCCGCCAATGAGGTAAACGTTTTTAACTGGGGCGAATACATCGACGAGTCCATTTTTGCCGACTTTGAAAAAGAGACCGGCATCCATGTGAACTACAAGGTTTTTGATAAAAACGAGTCTATGTACGCCACTCTGGCCTCCGGCAGCTCGGATTACGACGTGATTATCCCCTCGGACTACATGATTTCCCGGATGATTGGCGAGGATATGTTGGAGAAAATCGACTTTGCCAACATCCCCAATGCCGCCGATTTAGACCCCTCTCTGGCAAATCCCGCCTATGACCCCACCGGTGAATACTCCGTTCCCTATATGTGGGGCACCGTGGGCATCATCTATAACACCACCAAAATCACAAAGCCAGTCACCGGCTGGGACAGCCTCTTTGACCCGGATAATAAGGGC
>JAVXKN010000095.1:0-5549 GCA_036647315.1 Oscillospiraceae bacterium
AAAGAGCAGATAGGCGGCAATTCCCGGCGAAAGTGTGAGCATAGGCGAACCTCCAATGTTGAGAGAGCGTCGGAGACCCGGGCAGACGGTTCGGAATCCGAACCGCCCGCCCCCGCCTCCGCGGCGGGGTGCAGGGTTAAAGTGGAGATTTGTTAGGTTTTAGGTGTCAAAACGACATCTAATACAGTTCCGAGTTTGCCAGCTTCGGAACTAAAAGTAACTGTATAATATGGACCTGCAGCTGGTAGGCCTTCTACAATTGTCATGTTGTGTTTCTCATCAATGACTGCATAAAGAGCGGCATTCATTCCAGTTTTTCTTTGCATGTTGACTACCACTGCCATGGATTGTGCAGCTCGTTTGTCGGAGTCCGCCACAGCGTCTTGTGCATTTTTAAGCTGGGAACCAAACACGGGAATTGCGATGGCGATCAGGACGCCGATGATTGCGATGACGATGAGGAGCTCTGCCAGGGTAAAGCCCTTTTTGCTTTTGATTTTCTGAATCATTTCTCTTACCTCCTAATATTTTGGGGAATGTATTTATTTCAAACAGCTGCTCTACAGAGCACTGTGAGAAACCATCGTTAAGCCATGCCGGAATACATGGTGAACATGGGGATGTACAGCGCGATGACGATAAACCCAATCACCACGCCCATCACAATGGTGATGGCGGGCTCCAGCATGGAGAGAGCCTTGCCGGTGGCGGTTTCCGTCTCGCTGTCGTAGTAGGCTCCGATGGTGGCGAGGGTGTCCTCCAAGGTGCCCGCCTCCTCGCCCACCGCCGCCATTTCCTTGAGGAGCGGCGGCAGATAGGGGTCTTCATTCAGGACGGCACCCAGTGCCCGGCCCTCTTCCACGCCTAAAATGGCCTGCCCCACGGCCTGCCCCATGGCGTAGCTGTCCAGCACCCGGCTGGTGGCGTGAAGTGCCCGGGGTAGCGGCAACCCGGAGGAGAGGAGGGTGGAGAGGGTGTTGGCAAATTGCGCCGCGCCCTTCAGCAGATTCATCTTCCCCAGTACCGGCAGCCGCAGCGCGAGTTGGGAGAGTTTCAGCCGCCCGGCGGCAGTCCTGCCGTACAGCTTGAAGAGGAAGAACAGGGCGGCGATGCCCACCAGGATAAAGGGCCAGAACGCGGTCAGCCCGTCGGAAATGCCAATCAGAATGCGGGTGGGCAGCGGCAATTCCCCGCCAAACCCGTCGAAAATTCCCACCAGTACCGGCATGGTGACAATCATGATAATAGACACCACAATCACCGCCAACACGCAGAGAAAGGCGGGGTACATCATAGCGGAGCGCACTTTTCGCTTCATGGTGTAGGACTTGTTAAAATACGTCACCAGTCGCTCAAAGGCGGCCTCCAAGGTGCCTGCCTCTTCGCCGGCCCGCACCGATTCCAAAAACGCCACCGGGATTTTCTTCCCCCGGAGGGTAAAGCTGGCGGCAAGGCTGTACCCGGAGGAGACATCCCCCGCCACCTGCCGCAGAATCTTTTTCATCAGCCTGTCGCTGGTCTGGTCGGCAATGAGCTCCACCGTTCGCACAATGGGCAGCCCCGCCTTTAAGAGAATGGAAAACTGGGAGCACACCATCGCCAGCACCTTTTCGCTGACCCACAGGGGCTCGTTTAAGTCAATCCGCTCTTTCTTCCCCGGTACCAGTTCCAATTTGAGCACGATGGGGCAGGTCTGCTTAATCTGGGCGGCGGCCTCAAACTCGTCGTAAGCCTCCACCACGCCTTTGACCTGTGTCCCCTCCGGCGAGAGTGCCTTGTATTTATAAATATCCAAAAGGCAACCCCCTCATTTTGTCATTGCGAAAGAATCCTTGTCATTGCGAACCATACCGCAGTATGGTGTGGCAATCCGTCCCCTACAATCTCAAACTCTTTTTCACGAATTCCGGCTCCCGGGCGGCTTTCACTGCCGTCTCTGTCGTAATGGCCCGCTCTCTGCACAGTTTCAGCAGGGCGTTGTCCATGGTGACGCTCCCCAAGTCCGCCGAGGTGGCGAGACTGTTGGCAATCTGGGGCGTTTTTCCCTCCCGAATCAGGTTCCGAATGGCGGAACTCATCACCATCACTTCACAGGCGGCTACCCGCCCATGTTCTTTCCGGGGCAGCAGCTGCTGGGACAAAACCGCCTGCAGTGTAATGGACAGCTGCATCCGTATCTGCTTTTGCCGTTCCGCCGGGAACACATCCACCATGCGGTCGATGGAGTCGGCGGCGGAGCCGGTGTGGAGGGTGGCAAAGACAAGGTGCCCGGTTTCGGCGGCGGTGAGGGCGGTTTCAATGGTGACTAAGTCCCGCATTTCGCCGATGAGAATCACGTTGGGGTCCTCCCGCAAAATCGCCCGCAGTCCGTCGGCGTAGCTCTCGGTGTCACGGCCGATTTCCCGCTGGTTGATGGCGCAGAGCACCGGCTTGTGGATGTACTCAATGGGGTCCTCTAGAGTGATGATGTGGTCGCGGCGTGTCTCGTTAATGCGCCGCAAAATTGCCGCCAGCGTGGTGGATTTGCCGGAGCCCGTCTCGCCGGTGACGAGGACGATGCCCCGCTGCAAGTTGGGGAACGCCAGCACGGCGGGGGGGAGACCCAGGCTTTCCAGCTCCGGGATGGTGTCGCTTAAAATGCGCAGGGCGGTGGAGATGTGCCCCTGCTGGCGGAAGAGATTGACACGCACACGGGAAGACCCAAAAGTCCGCGCCAAGTCCAGTTCGCCGCAAGTACCCAGTTTGGGGAAAGCGTCACCCGCCAAAAGTCTGGCAACGTCGTTGCAGTCCGCGTCGGTGAGCGGTGCTTCGCCCTCTGCGGCAATGAGTTCGCCGTCCAGTCGCAACATGGGTGGCAGACCGAAAATCAGGTGAATATCGGAGATTTTTCGCTGTGCGGCAGAGGTGACAAGCTCTGATAAATTCATCGTTACCGCCTCCTAATCTGCCGTAGAGCCAATAGTCCGCGCGGCCTCGTCGGCGGAAATCGTGCCCTTCAGCACCAAGTCTCGGCAGCAGTCCCCCAGGGACACAAAGCCGTTTTTCAAGCTACAAGCCGCCAGTTCCTCCCGAGAGGCACGGGTTGCGATGAGCCGGTGCATTTCGTGGTCCACAATGAGAATCTCGAAAACGCCCCTCCGGCCCCGATAGCCGGTGTGGAAACAGGCGGGACAGCCTGCACCCCTGTAAAACTTCATCCCCGGTGTCCGCGTGAGTTGCAGGGCGGTGAGTTCCTCGTCGGTGGGTTCGTATTCCTCACGGCAGTCCGGGCAGATTTTCCGCACCAACCGCTGTGCCACAACGCCTTTCAGCGCGCTGGCGATGAGGTAGGGCTCCACTCCGATGTCCGCCAGCCTGTCCAGCGTGGCTACCGCGTCCCCGGTGTGGATGGTGGAGAGGACTAAGTGCCCCGTAATGGCGGCCCGCATAGCGATGGAGGCGGTTTCGCCGTCACGGATTTCGCCGATGGAGACAATGTCCGGGTCCTGCCGCAGTACGGCCCGCAGGCCCTCCGCGAAGGACATTCCGGTTTTTTCGTTAATCTGGCACTGGTTTACCCCGTCCACGTTGTATTCCACAGGGTCCTCCAGCGTCACCAAATTCACCTGCTCGGAGTTGAGCTCCCGCACCATGGTAGACATGGTGGAGGACTTGCCGGACCCGGTGGGGCCCGCAATGAGCAGCACGCCGCTGCCGACGTGCATCAGCTTATCGAACCGCTCCAAATTCACGCCCTCCAGGCCGATGCCCGCCCGGGTGAGAATTTGCGCGTTTTTATCCAAAAGTCGAATGACCATTTTTTCGCCGTAAACCGTGGGCAGGGTGGAGACGCGCAAATCCACGTCGCTGGTCTTAATTCGCACGTTGGCCCGGCCGTCCTGTGGGGTTTTCCGTTCGGAAATGTCCATGGAGCTCATGACTTTCAGCCGGGAAATCACCGAGGACTGCAAGTCCCGGGGCACGGTGAGAACGTTCCGCAGAAGTCCGTCAATCCGCATCCGCACCACCAATTCCGCCTCTCGCGGCTCCAAATGGATGTCGCTGGCCCGCTCTGTAATGGCCCGCTCAATGATGGAGTTCACAAGGCGAATGGTGGGTGCCGCCTGAATGTCGTCCACTTGGGTCTGCTGGGGAGCCGCGTTTTCGTCACCCATGCTGGCGTGTTTCATGTCCTCAATGGCACGGGCCGCGCCCTCGTTGCCGTAGAGGGTGGTGATGGCTCTGTCCACCGCGTCCGCCATGGCAATCAGGGGAATCACCCGGCGGCGTGAAACGTGTTTCACTTCTTCAATCGCCACGAAGTTTAAGGGGTCGCTCATCGCCAGCCAAACCTCGTCTCGGCTTGCCCGCACAGGCACTACGCCGTGCCGTTTGGCGATGTTCTTCGGCACAATCTGCGCCATTTCCGGGGCGATGGGGGTTTTGGAAAGGTCCACGAATTCCACACCCAGCTGCATCCGCAGCGCGTCCAAAAGCTGGGTTTCCGTGATGAATTTATATTCCGTGAGCACCTGGCCCAGCCGCAGCTTGGTGGTCTTTTGCAAATCCAGTGCCCGCATCAAGTCGTCCTGGGTAATCAGCCCGACAGAGACCAGCAGATCGCCCAGTCGTTTATAAGTTGTTGCCATCTCTGTCATCGTCCCTCCCTAAATCTGCGTCACATTATAATCGACCCACTATATATGTCTGTGACATTATACCACCGAAAACATGAAAATGCAATGAAAAAAGTCATATATTTCAAGGGAAACACGGTGAATATCCGTTCCATTTTGAAACGTGCGTACCATATGTCCCCGAATTCCACCCAAATTATCCCAATTTATTGCAAAAAGATGCCCAAAAAGGCACAAGATAATTGCTATCGCCAAGCTGTTGTGGTAATATTAAGAAGAAAAAATGGAGAGGAGGGCGCAAAATGCCGAAAAAAACCACCCGCAAATCCCGTGCCCGTGGCGGCTTTACTTTTTCCGAAGTGCTTGTCACTTTGGCAATTTTAGGTGCCCTTCTGGCGGTGGCCATCCCCGCCACCTTCGCCCTGACAAAGGGCCTCAAAATGATGGAGTTGGACGCTTGCGCCCGCCAAATCGCCGTAGCCGTCCAAAATAACCTCACCGGCATGAAAAGTGCGGGCACGCTGAAAAGTTATGGCGACAAAAACACTGCGCCGGTAGGCGGGCATTACATTTCCAATGGCGATGCCGATGTCCAAAAAATCCTCCCCATCGGTGCCATAGACCCCGCCGTGGCGGACAAGTACTACACCATCGTCTACAATTCCGCCACCGGCACCGTCCTGGAGGTTTACTACGCCGAGCACTCATTTACTGTCAGCGATGCCCTCGCCAACTCCGGCATGGGAACTGCCGAGGTGGAGGCCCGCAAAGCCGCTAAAATCGGCTATTACAACGGAGATGACATCAAATCCGGCCCGGCGAGTACCCTACCCAAGCCGGTGATCACCGTTGAAAATGGACTGGAACTGAAAGTGACCGTCACCACCACGCCTATGAACTGGCAGTCAACGGCAAAGCTGACCCTCCATGTGG
>JAVXKN010000096.1:0-5482 GCA_036647315.1 Oscillospiraceae bacterium
CTACCCGATGGGAGAGGGCGTGATAGGTGACGGAATCCTGAAATTCCTCCAAAATGAATTCCTGCAACAGTGTACTCTGGGAGGGGACTTTTGCAGGGGCGGATTCCGCTGAAATGGGGGTAAAAATGGGCTGTGGCTGGGAAAATTCCGGGACGCTTTTGGCGGGAAGGTCTGGCGGGGGCGGGGTTTCCGGCGGTTCCAGCGTGATGGGACAGCCGGGATTATCCGCCGGCATGACCCGCCGCCACACCCGCTGAAAAACCTCGCTGTCCGCCCCGCATAGGCCACCCTCCGGGGTGCGTGGGGGAACTGTGTGATTGTCCATGGCAAGTACCTCCTAAAATGGTGGGGATTGGTTCATACTATGTAGAGGCGGTGGGACTTGACAATAGGGTCGCTCTTGCGTCTGGGGGGCAATCGTGCTAAAATAGAACGAATGAAATCGTTAAAGGAGTAACGGCTAATGCTGGAACTAAAAAACTTATCCTATCGCGTCGAGGGCGGGACCGGGGAACTGGATATTTTGCGGGATATTTCGCTGAAAATCGCAGACCACCGCTTTGTGGTGATTACCGGCCCCAACGGCGGCGGCAAGACCACCCTTGCCAAGGCAATTATGGGTCTTGTACCCGTCACCGGCGGTCAGATTTTTTGGAACGGACAGGAGCTGACCGGGCTGGACATCACCCAGCGTGCCCGGCTGGGCGTCAGCTACGGCTTTCAGCAGCCCCCACGGTTTAAGGGCCTGAAGGTGCGTGATTTGCTGACCCTTGCCGCCGGCGGCAAAGACCTGACCTTGGACGAGGGCTGTCAGTACCTCACCCGGGTGGGCCTCTGCGCCCACGATTATATCGACCGTGAGGTGGACGCCTCCCTCTCCGGCGGCGAAGTCAAGCGCATTGAAATCGCCACCATTTTGGCCCGGAAATCCGGGCTGATGATTTTCGACGAGCCGGAGGCGGGCATTGATTTGTGGAGCTTTGCCAAGCTCACCGAGACCTTCCGCCAGATTCACGAAAAGGGGGAGGCCACCCTGCTGGTCATTTCCCATCAGGAGCGGATTATTGATTTGGCCGACGAAATTATCATGGTGGCGGACGGCCGCATTACCAAGCACGGCCCGAAAAACGAGATTTTCCCCCAGATTCTCGCCAACACCAGTGCCGGCTGCAGCTACATGAAGGAGGGGACACGATGAATCAGACCGATAACGAGCTGCTGCGTCAAATCGCCGATATGGACGGCGTGCCCGCCTCAGGGGCCTACAATATTCGCAAAAACAGCCAGCTGGAATGTCGTGGCTGCAGCGAAAACATCGAAATTTCCACCAAAGAGGACAAGACCGGCATCGACATTAAAATTAAGGCGGGGACCAAGGGCGAGGCGGTACACATCCCCGTCCTCATCACGGAAACCGGGCTGGACGAGCTGGTGTATAACGACTTTTTCATCGGGGAGAACTGCGATGTAGACATCGTGGCGGGCTGTGGCATCCACAATCCCGGCGAGAAAAAAAGCCAGCACGACGGCATCCACACCTTCTATGTGGGGAAAAATTCCAAGGTGCGGTACGCGGAAAAGCACTACGGCGAGGGTGAGGGCTCCGGCAAGCGGATTATGAACCCCCAAACCATCGTCTATTTGGAGGAGGGCTCCTCCATCATGCTGGACACCACCCAAATTCGGGGCGTGGACCAGACCAAACGGTACACAAAAATCGTGGTGGGGGAAAACGCCGAGGCGGTGATTACCGAGAAGCTTTTAACCCACGCAGACCAGCTGGCGGAGTCGGAAATGGACGTGATTCTGCAGGGCGAGGGGTCCAGTGCTCGGGTCATTTCCCGCTCGGTGGCGCAGAATGACTCCCAGCAGATTTTCTACCCACGAGTGGTGGGGGAGACGAAGTGTTTCGGCCATGTCCAGTGCGACGCCATCATTATGGACAACGCGAAAATTAAGGCCATCCCCGCCATCACCGCCAACCACATGGATGCCCAGCTCATCCACGAGGCCGCCATCGGGCGCATCGCCGGCGACCAGATTATGAAGCTGATGACCCTAGGCCTCACGGAAAAAGAGGCGGAGGAAAAGATTTTGGACGGGTTCTTGCAGTGAGTGCGGACAAGGAAACATCTTCTCTCCTCACCGGGTCGGTTTGGAAATCTCTTTTGCGGTTCGCCCTCCCCTTTTTGGCGGCCACCTTTTTGCAGTTTTTATACGGCGCGGTAGACCTCTTTGTGGTGGGTAAATTCACGGATGCCGCCGGGGTTGCCGCCGTCGCTACCGGCAGTCAAATCATGCAGACGGTAACGGGGCTCCTCCTGGGCCTCACCACCGGCGGCACGGTTTTAATCGGCCAATATGTGGGGGCAAAGCGCCCGCAGGATGTCTCCCGCACCATCGGCACCATGTTTTCCGTCTTCGCCCTGTTGGCGGTGGGGCTGACGGCGGTGATGCTCCTCTGCACCGACCTGATAATTGCCGTCATGCATGTGCCGGCGGCGGCAGTCCTGCCGGCAAAGCAGTATCTGTTCACCTGCGGCTGTGGGCTGATTTTTATCGCGGGGTACAATACGGTGAGCGGGATGCTCCGTGGTCTGGGGGACTCCCGCAGTCCTATGATTTTTATCGCAATCGCCTGCTGCATCAACGTTGTGGGGGATTTTATTCTGGTGGGCGGGTTCGGTATGGGCGCATTGGGTGCCGCCATCGCCACCGTTGCCGCCCAGGGCATCAGCTTTCTCCTCTCTGTACTGGTGCTCCGCCGCAGCTCTTTCCCCTTTGATTTTCAACCGTCCAGCTTCCGCATGGAGAAAGAGAAGGTGGGAGGGCTATTGCGCATGGGCAGTCCGCTGGCTGTCCAAAATGTACTGGTGAATCTGTCCTTTCTCCTCATCACCGCCATTGTGAACAACATCGGCCTCACCCAGTCGGCGGCGGCGGGAATTGTGGAACGGCTCACCGGCTTTTCCATGCTGGCACCCATGGCGTTTTCCTCCGCCATCTCCGCCATGTCGGCGCAAAATGTGGGGGCAAACCAGATAGACCGCGCCAAGCGGGTCATGTGGACGGGGATGGGCTTTTCCCTCCTGTTCGGGACGGTGATGTTCGCGCTGGCCCAGCTGTTCCCGGAGGGGGCGGTGGGGCTGATGATAGACGACCCGGCGGTGATGGCCCAGGGCGCGCTGTACATCCGCTCTTACAGCTTCGACTGCATTTTGGTCTGTCTGGTGTTCTGTTTTAACGGCTTTTTCGCCGGCTGTGGACGCACCGGCTTCACCATGGCGAACTGCCTGCTGGCGACGTTCCTAGTCCGTGTGCCGGTGGTGTTTTTCATGAGCCTGCTCCCCGGGGTGACGCTCTTCCAAATCGGTCTGGCGGCACCGCTGGCCTCCGCACTGCAAATCATTCTGCAACTGGTATACCTGAAGGCGGGGGCCTGGCGCAAGGGCGCACCCGCCCTGTCCCATGAGCACATTTAGCGCGGGCCGTCTGCTACCCGCCCATTCAAAAAGGGGTCTTTTTCCCGTATGTTCTACCGTTATTTGTTAGACATCGCGCTGATTTTACTGGCTACAAAACTTCTGGGTCTTTTAACCCGCAGAGTGCAGATGCCCCAAGTGGTGGGTGCCCTTTTGGCGGGGCTGATCCTAGGGCCCGCCTGCCTAAACGTCCTCCAAGGCACCGAATTTCTCCACCAGATTTCCGAACTGGGCGTTATCGTCATCATGTTTACCGCCGGCATGGGTACCGACTTAAATGAGCTGAAAAAGTCCGGCAAGGGGGGCTTCGTGGTGGCCCTCTGCGGCGTGGTGGTGCCGCTCATCATGGGCACGGCACTGGCATTTGCCTTCAATCGGGGGGAGCTTGCCGCCCCGGGAAACCCCATCATTCAAGACGTTTTTGTGGGCGTTATCCTGACGGCTACCTCGGTTTCCATCACCGTGGAGACCTTAAAAGAGATGGGCAAGCTCACCACCGGCGTGGGCAACACCATTCTGGCCGCCGCCCTCATTGACGATATTTTAGGCCTCATCGCCCTCACCATCATCACCAGCGTGGGGGGCGGGGAGGCCAACGTGCCGTTGGTACTGCTGAAAATCGTGGCATTTTTCGGGTTCGTTCTGGTGGCGGGGTTTCTGTACAGCAAGTTTTTCCGTTGGTACGAGGATAAGCTGGGGGACAAAGATTTGCACCGCTGGCCCCTGTCCGCCTTTGTGTTGTGCCTACTGCTGGCCTATTGCGCCGAGGAATTTTTCGGCGTGGCGGATATTATCGGGGCCTTCGCGGCGGGGCTGATTATCGGCACCACCCCCAAGGCCACCTACATCGAGTCTCGGTTTTCGCCCCTATCCTACTTACTGCTCACCCCCATTTTCTTCGCCAGCATCGGTCTCAACGTGACCCTGCCGCCCATGACCCTCCAGCTGGTGCTTTTTGCGGTGCTACTGGTGCTGGTGGCGGTACTGTCCAAGCTGATTGGCTGCGGACTGGGGGCCAGAGTGTGCGGCTTTCGGGGCCGTCAGTGCGTCCAGATGGGACTGGGCATGGCCTGCCGCGGCGAGGTGGCCCTCATCGTGGCGAATAAGGGCATGGCTACGGGGATGCTCCCGCCGGCGTTTTTCGGGCCGGTGATTATCGTGGTGGTCTGCTGCGCCATGCTCACGCCCATCATGCTGAAAATCGCCTTCAAGTCCGACGGCAAGCACGCGGATATGGCAGAGAGCGGTCTGGTGGACAAATACAACGCCGTGGAGCAGCTGGATTATGTGGCAGACCGTGTGCTGGGTGCGGACAAAAAGCTTCGGGACGATGGGACGACAACGGACCAAACCGAACAAAAGTAAACCCTTTCTTGCCTTTTGGGGCGGGTTCGCGTATAATAAACTCCATAAACAAAAAGTTTGACCCGAAAGGAC
The DNA here is from genome assembly GCA_036647315.1 of Oscillospiraceae bacterium. Classification (GTDB taxonomy): domain Bacteria; phylum Bacillota; class Clostridia; order Oscillospirales; family Oscillospiraceae; genus JAVXKN01. The sequence goes on from JAVXKN010000096.1 coordinate 4,920, forward strand.
GTTACCTCATGAAATTAGGCATCGTAGGTCTCCCCAACGTGGGCAAGAGCACCCTCTTTAACGCCATCACCAACGCCGGCGCGGAGTCCGCCAACTATCCCTTCTGCACCATCGACCCCAATGTGGGTGTGGTTGCCGTTCCCGATACCCGCCTAGACTGGCTCTCGGAATTTTACAAGCCGAAAAAAACCACCCCCGCCATCATCGAGTTTGTGGACATCGCAGGCCTTGTAAAGGGCGCGTCCAAGGGGGAGGGACTGGGCAACAAATTCCTCTCCAACATTCGGGAATGTAACGCCATCGTCCATGTGGTTCGCTGCTTTGACGACGACAATATCATCCATGTAGAGGGGAACACTGACCCCCTGCGAGACATTGACATCATTGAGTTAGAGCTCATTATGGCGGACATGGAAATGGTGGAGCGCAGGGTGGATAAGGCCACCAAGGCCTCCAAGGGGGACAAAAAGTACGTCCACGAGGCCGAGGTGTTTGCAAAGCTGCTGGCCCACTTAAACGAGGGGAAATCCGCCCGGACTTATGACTGCGAGGAGGAGGACGCG
>JAVXKN010000097.1:0-5341 GCA_036647315.1 Oscillospiraceae bacterium
TTTTTGCGGATGCCCTCTCCAGTGCCGCCATGATGCGACCTGACATAGCACCCTGGTGGCTCACCCAAGGCTCCCTGATGGCCTACTTTATTTTAATGCCGCTACTGTCCGTGCTGTGGCAGATTTACGCCATCGCCGTGGTGGAAAAGAGAACCACGCTTCAAAAAACCCACATTCGGTTTACGGTGCTGCCCATGATTCCCTACGTCATTTTGGTGCTCACCAACCCCGTCACCGGCTGGATTTTCCAGCTCACCGATGAAAGCGTCTATTCAAGGGGAATTCTGTTCCTGCTGACCTATGTGATGTTTTACGGTTACAGTCTGGCAACCCTGGTGCTGGCGATGGTGAATTTCCGCCGCATTGAGCGCGTCACCAGCGTGGTGCTCATGGTCTTCCCGGTTATCGCCGGCATCGGCATCCTGGCCCAGCAGCTGTTTTATGGCTATCTGGTGATGGGCGCGGCCTTTACGCTGGTGCTCCTCATCACCTACCTGTTCCTGCAAAATCGCAAGGCCACCCGCGACAGCCTCACCGGGGTCAATAACCGCCAGTCCTTTACCGCTGACATTGAAAAAATCAGCAAGAAGGGGGACCGTGGCTTTGTGCTCACCGCCTCCCTAGATGATTTTAAGTTTTTCAACCAGACCTTCGGCCAGAGAAGTGGTGATATGCTGCTGCGGAAGGTGGCGGAGTATTTCGTCAGCATCTCCCCGGATAAAACCGTCTACCGTTACGGCGGCGATACCTTTGCCCTCATTCTCAGAAAGGCAAATAAGGCCCAAGTTGTGGCGATTGCCGATAAAATTCAGGCTCATTTCCGTAGCCCAATCTCCATGGACAATACGGATTACGTCATTACCGCCTGTCTGGGCGTGGTGGAGTACCCCTACACCTCCAAGCGGGAGAACTGGACAGTCATTTCCGCCATGGACTTTGCCATCTTCCAGGCAAAAAAGCTGGGCAAGGGTCAGCTGACCTTCTTCGACGAGGCACTGATGTATCAGTTCGAGCGCAAGCACCAAATTGCCGCAGCCATCACCAGAGCCATGGAGCAGAATACCTTTGAGGTGTACATTCAGCCCATCTACCACCTCAAGGAAAAGCGGTTCTGCTTCTCCGAAGCACTGCTGCGGCTCCATGACCCGGTTTTGGGCGATATTTCGCCGGTGGAGTTTATCCCCATCGCGGAGGAGACCGGCCAAATTGTGGAGATTACCTATTTTGTGTTAGAGCAGGTCTGCGCCTTTCTCAAAGAAAACCGGGAGATTCTGCAAGACCAGGTTTCTGTCTCCGTCAACTTCTCCGTCATTCAGTTTATGCAGAGCAACATGGTGGAGCGGGTGGAGGAAATTGTCCGCCGGTACGAGATTCCGGCAAAATTGCTTAAAATTGAGGTCACAGAGAGCGTGGTTATTGATTCCTTTGAGGACCTGCAGGGTGCCATGGAGCAGCTGTGCAGCTTTGGCATGACCTTCGCGCTGGATGATTACGGCCAGGGGTATTCCAACATCTCTTACCTCATTAACCTGCCGTTCTCCATCGTCAAGCTGGACAAAAGCGTCATTGACCACATCGCGTCAGACAGCACCGTCATCAGTGCCCTCATCCCCATGTTCCGCAGTTTGGGTAAAACCATCGTGGCGGAGGGCGTGGAGGACAAGGCCCAGTCCGATGTGCTGGAAAAGCTGCAATGCGACACCATTCAAGGCTTTTATTACGCAAAACCCATGCAGATGGGCAAGGCGTTGGATTCTTTCAGATAATGGACAAGCTACCGCCAGAAAAGAGAGTAGGAAGACTTCACTATGAATAAAATTCCCATGACAACCCCCTTGGTAGAGATGGACGGCGACGAAATGACCCGCATCCTCTGGCAGCAGATTAAAGAGGAACTGCTGACCCCCTATATTGACCTAAAAACGGAGTATTACGATCTGGGTCTCCCGGAGCGTGAACGCACCGGGGATGCCGTGACAGTGGCCTCCGCAGAGGCCATCCGCAAGTACGGCGTGGGCGTGAAATGCGCCACCATCACCCCCAACGCACAAAGGGTGGAGGAGTATCAGCTCACCCAGATGTGGAAGTCCCCCAACGGGACCATTCGCGCCATTTTGGACGGCACCGTGTTCCGCGCCCCCATCATGGTGGAGGGGATTTCTCCGGTGGTGAAAAATTGGGAGCAGCCCATCACCATCGCTCGCCACGCCTATGGCGACGTGTACCGTTGCGCCGAGTATCGGGTCCCCGGTGCGGGCAAGGCGGAGCTGGTGTTTACGGCGGAGGACGGCACACAGACACGAAAGACCATTTTTGAATTTGGCGGCCCCGGTGTCCTCCAAGGTCAGTACAATCTGGACGAATCCATCACCAATTTCGCCCACTCCTGTTTCAAATTTGCATTGGAAACCAAGCAGGATTTGTGGTTCTCCACCAAAGACACCATCTCCAAGCAGTACGACCATCGGTTTAAGGACATTTTCGCCCAGCTTTTTGCGTCCGATTATGAAAAACTCTTCAAAAAAGCGGGCATCACCTATTTTTATACCCTCATAGACGACGCAGTTGCCCGGGTTATCCGCTCCAAGGGGGGCTTCATCTGGGCCTGCAAAAACTACGATGGCGACGTGATGAGCGACATGGTGTCCACTGCCTTCGGGTCTCTGGCTATGATGACCTCCGTACTGGTCTCCCCGGAGGGGCACTACGAGTACGAGGCCGCCCACGGCACCGTCACCCAGCACTATTACCGCTATCTCAAGGGTGCGCAGACCTCCACCAACCCCATGGCAACCCTGTTCGCGTGGACGGGTGCCCTCCAAAAGCGTGGGGAGTTGGACAACAATAAGCCTCTCATGAAATTCGCAAAAACCCTAGAGGAGGCATCTATTGCCACCATCGAGGGGGGCACCATGACCAAGGATTTGGCAGGCCTGTGGGAGGGGGAGACCCCCGCCCTAGAAGTTACCAGCAGCGAGTTCATCGCCGCCATCAAGGCGGAATTGGAAAATCGGCTCTAATCGCCCTTTTGGGAGCATTGCTACTTTTCGTGGCAATGCTCCCTTTCTCTTTAGCGAAAACCACAGTTTTGCAAAAATACCCCAAAAACAAGCACTGTCATCTTGTATTTTGACCCTGTTTGAGATACAATTTAGCAAATAGATATGGAAGGCGGGATATGACGGGATGAAAGCAACACTTATTTTACAAAACGGTGTGCGATTCTGCGGGCAATCCATTGGAGCCACAGCGGATGCGGCGTTTGAACTGGTGTTCAATACCTCAATGACCGGCTATCAGGAAATTCTCACTGACCCCTCTTACGCAGGGCAGGGCATTGTCATGTCCTATCCGCTCATTGGCAATTACGGCGTGAACAGCGAGGACAACGAGTCTGCGCGTCCTTGGGCCTCCGCGCTCATTGTCCGCCATCTGTCGGAGCGGGGCAGCAATTTTCGCTGTGAGGGCAGCCTCAACGATTATCTGAAACAAAACCATATAACAGGCATTGAAGGCGTGGATACCCGCGCCCTCACCCGTATTCTCCGTAGTGAGGGGGTCATGAACGGCATGATCACCTGTGCGGAGGATTTTTGTATGGAGAAAGTGCAGGAGACCCTCAAGGCCTATAACGTCTCCGGCACCGTGGAGCGTGTCACCCGCCGGGAGAAGGAGCATATCCCTGCAGAGGGAGCGGCTCTCGCCAAGGTGGCACTGATGGACTTCGGTGTAAAGGAAAATATGATTCGCTGTCTCACCAAACGGGGCTGTGATGTCACCGTATTTCCTGCCCACACGGCGGCAGAGGAGATTCTCAAAGGTGGCTTTGACGGCGTGATGCTCAGTAACGGCCCCGGCGACCCCGCCGACTGCAAAGAGATTATCTGTGAAGTGAAAAAGCTTTACGATGCAGAAATTCCAATGTTTGCCGTCTGCTTGGGGCATCAGCTGTTGGCCCTTGCCAACGGCGCAAAAACCGAAAAACTCCGGTTCGGTCACCGTGGCGGCAACCACCCTGTGAAGGATTTGGCCGCAAACCGTGTTTTCATGACCAGCCAAAACCACGGCTACGTGGTGGTGGGGGAGTCCCTGAATCCCGCCGTTGCCCACGTCTCCCATGTGAATGTGAACGACAAAACCGTTGAGGGCATTGAGTATGTAAGGGCAAACTGCTTTACAGTGCAGTTCCACCCGGAGGCCTCCCCCGGACCCATGGATACGGAGTATTTGTTCGACAAATTTGTCAAGATGATGGGGGGCGCACACCATGCCTAAAAATCCGAACATCAAAAAGGTGCTGGTGCTGGGCTCCGGCCCCATCGTCATCGGTCAGGCGGCAGAATTCGACTACGCGGGCACGCAGGCCTGTCGCGCCCTCAAAGAAGAGGGCATCGAGGTGGTGCTGGTGAACTCCAACCCCGCCACCATCATGACGGACAAGGACATCGCGGACCATGTGTATATCGAGCCCTTAAATATCACCTCGGTGGTGCAAATCATCGAAAAAGAGCGGCCCGACTCCATCCTCCCCACTCTGGGCGGTCAAACCGGCCTGAATCTGGCCATGCAGCTCCACGAAGAGGGGTATCTGAAGAAGTACAACGTGCGGCTGCTGGGTACCTCCCCGGAATCCATCCGCAAGGCGGAGGACCGGCAGGGCTTTAAGGATGCCATGGAGGAAATCGGTCAGCCCTGCGTGGTGTCCGACGTGGTGGAGGCGGTGGAAGATGCCGTTGCCTTTGCGCGTAAAATCGGCTATCCCGTCATTGTCCGTCCCGCCTATACATTGGGCGGCAGCGGCGGCGGCATCGCCTACGACGAGGCCAGTTTGCGGGAAATCGCCGACCGGGGCATCCACCTCTCCCGAGTGGGTCAGGTGCTCATCGAACGCTGTATCTCCGGCTGGAAAGAGATTGAGTTTGAGGTCATGCGGGATGCCGCCGGCAACGTGATCCAAATTTGCTCCATGGAAAATATCGATCCCGTAGGTGTCCACACCGGCGACTCCATCGTGGTAGCACCCACCCAAACTCTGGCAAACCGTGAATATCAGATGCTCCGCACCGCGTCCCTCACCATCATCTCCGCTTTGGAGATTGAGGGTGGCTGTAACGTCCAGTTGGCACTGAACCCGGAGTCCTATGAGTACGCCGTCATCGAGGTAAACCCCCGTGTTTCCCGCTCCTCGGCACTGGCCTCCAAGGCCACCGGCTACCCCATTGCCAAGGTGGCGGCAAAGGTGGCACTGGGGTACCATTTAGACGAGATTCCCAACGCCATCACCGGCAAAACCACCGCCTGCTTCGAGCCGACACTGGACTACTGCGTCCTGAAAATCCCC
>JAVXKN010000098.1:0-5327 GCA_036647315.1 Oscillospiraceae bacterium
CATGTGCACCCTCACCGCCAAGGATGAGAGCGGCGCCACCGCCACCGCCATTGTCCGTGTGGCCAATTTTGGAGCAGCGGCCAGCCCTGCACCCAGCACCGCCCCCAGCGCCCAGCCCTCCAAGCCCCCCGCCGGCGGCAAGGCGGCACTCAACACCACCGACTTCACCATGACGAAGGACTACGGCTACTCCTACCGCCTCACCGTCACCGGTGCCACAGCCACCGGCTGGAGCAGCAGCGACGCTAATGTAGCCACGGTTTCCGGCAACGGCACCGTCACCGGGGTGGGCAAGGGCACCTGCACCATCACCGCAAAGCTGGACATCGGCACCACCCTCAAGTGCATCGTCCGGGTAGTCAAATAACCAAAACCAAAAAGGTTGGGGAGAAGATTTTTCTTCTCCCCAACCTTTTTTAATTAAAAATTTCCGCGTTTTCCCGAAAGAGCTGACGCACCCGCTCCATCACCAGTTTGTTTTCCGGCTTGCACAGCTTGGGGTCGTCGGTGAGGAGGGTTTTTGCCCCCTCTTGGGCACTTTTCAGCAGGCGCATATCCCCGGTCAAATCCGCCAGCTTGAGGGCGGGCAGGCCGTGCTGGCGACTGCCAAAAAAGTCGCCGGGGCCACGGAGTTTTAGATCCTCCTCGGAGATTTTGAAACCGTCTGTGGTCTCGCAGAGGGCGCGGAGCCGCTCCCGGGTGGCCTCGCTCTGTTTTTGGCTCACCAGAATACAGAAGGAGGCGTACCCCCCTCGGCCCACCCGACCACGGAGCTGATGGAGCTGGCCCAGCCCGAACCGCTCGGCGTTTTCAATCACCATCACCGCCGCGTTGGGCACGTCCACCCCCACTTCAATCACCGTGGTAGCCACTAAAATATCCACTTCGCCCCGGGCAAACTTGCCCATGATGTCGTTTTTCTCCGCCGCTTTCAGCTTTCCGTGAATCAGCCCCACCCGGCGGTTTGGGAAAATTTCCTTCTGCAGCTTTTCCGCGTAGACGGTGACGGCTTTCAAATCGTCTGCGCCGTTTTCCTCCACGGCGGGGCATACGATATAGGCCTGCCGCCCCTCCGCCACCAGCTTTTCTACAAAGCCGTACATCCGCTGCCGCTTGCTCTCCCCCACCAGAAACGTCTCGATGGGTGTGCGGCCCGGGGGCAGTTCGTCAATGACGGACACGTCCAAATCCCCGTAAATCATCAGAGCCAGCGTCCGGGGAATGGGTGTGGCGGACATCACCAGTACATGGGGGGTCTGACCCTTTGCCGCCAGTGCCGCCCGCTGTTCCACCCCGAACCGATGCTGTTCGTCGGCGATGACCAGTCCCAAATTCTGAAAGGCCACCCCTTTGGAAAAGAGGGCGTGGGTACCCACGATCAAGTGAATATCCCCCTTTGCCAACGCCTTGTAAATTTTCTTTTTTTCCGCCAAAGGGGTGGAGCCGGTGAGGAGGGCCACCGTGATATGGTCGGGGGCCAAAAGGGCTGTGAGGCTCTTATAGTGCTGCTCCGCCAAAATTTCCGTGGGGGCCATCATGGCACTCTGGAGATTGCTTTTCGCCGCCAGCCATGCGCAGTACGCCGCCACGGCGGTTTTTCCCGAGCCCACGTCCCCCTGCACCAGCCGATTCATCACCCCGCCGGCGGCCATATCTACGCCGCACTCCTCCATCACCCGCAGTTGTGCCCCGGTGGGGGTGAAGGCCAGCCGCTTTACAAAGTCCCCGGTTTTCTGCACCCGGACGGTGTTCCCTTTCAGACCCGCCCGACGGTTTTTCAAAAGCGCAAGGCCGGTGGAGAGGTAAAACAGCTCCTCAAAGGTGAACCGATACCGGGCGTTTTCCGCCTCCTCCATGGTGGCGGGGAAGTGAATTTTTCCGTAGGATGCCTGGGTGGGGGGCAATTTGTAGGTCTCCCGCACCCAGTCCGGCAGGGTTTCCGGCAGGGTGTCGCACACCCCGGCCTCCACCGTCCGCAGAGTTAAACCCGCCAGCAGATTGTTGGAAATGCCCGCCGTTAGGGGATAGATGGGCATAATTCTCCCGGTAAATCGGGCGGAACCCTCCCGCTCGAAGGCGGGGTTGGTCATGGAGCGGAGGCCGTTTTGCTCCGTTACCTTGCCGTAAAAAATGTAGGTCTGGCCCTTGTTCAGCGTCTCTTTCACATAGGGCTGGTTGAAAAAGGTGAGGTAGAGGGTGCTCCCGCCGTCCACCGCCCGGGCCTTCACCAAATCCAGCCCCTTGCGGATGTAGGAAAACGTGGGCTCCTGCGCCACAAGGGCGGTGATGCAGACGAATTCCTCCAAGGGCGCGTCGTGAATGGCGTAGCTTTTGGTGCGATCCTCGTAGTCACGGGGGAAATAGGACAGCAGGTCGCCGGCGGTGGCAAGGCCCAGCTTTGCCAGACGCTTCCCCCGGGCAGGCCCGATGCCGGGGAATTCCTCCAAGGGCGTTAATTTGGTAATCTCCACGGCGGCTTCCCCCTCTCGTTTTGACCAGTTTAGCACAAATTTCCGGGGAGTACAACGGTTATCAGACTGCAATTCTTGACTTTCTTCGCCCCTTGCATTACAATGAATCCCTGTATTTCTATATTAAGGAGGGGTTCCATGGATTGCTACCTCGATTCTGCCGCCACCACGGCGGTGCTCCCCTGTGCCGCCGCGGCACTTACCGCCGCGCTCTGCGACTTTGGAAACCCCTCTTCCCGCCACGCTTTGGGCCAAAAAGCCGCCGCCACCCTGAAAGCCAATCGGGAGACGCTGTGCGCCGCTTTGGGCTGTTCTTCTGAAGAATTCATCTTCACCTCCGGGGGGACGGAAAGCGACAATTTTGCCATCTTTGCCGCCCTAGACCACGGCAAACGCCGGGGCAAACACCTCATCACCAGCACCATCGAGCACGCCGCCATTTTGGAGCCGTTAAAGCGCCTAGAACAGCAGGGCTACGAGGTGACTTACCTCAAGCCGGACAAATCGGGGCATATCATACCCGCCGATTTGCAGGCGGCCCTGCGGCCGGACACGATTTTCGTCTCCCTGATGCTGGTGAATAACGAGCTGGGGACGATTCAGCCTGTGGCGGACTGTGCCCGCATGGCCCACCGCTACTCTAAGGACATTTGGGTCCACTGCGACGGAGTGCAGGGATTTTTGAAGGTGCCCTTTACCGTCAAAGACCTAGACGTAGATTTAATGAGCGTTTCCGGCCACAAAATCGGCGCGCCTAAGGGCATCGGCGGACTTTATATCCGCAAAGGTCTGCGGCTGACCCCCCTCCTCCCCGGCGGAGGGCAGGAACAGAACCTCCGCTCCGGCACGGAACCCACCGCCATGATTGCCGCCTTCGCCGCCGCCGTGGAGGACGGTTTCTCCCATCGGGCGGCACACATCGCCCACATGGAACAGCTCCGGGACTACGCCAAGGACAAGCTATCCCAAATGGAGGGCGTGGCCCTTCTCCCCGGTGGGGACGCGCCCCACATTCTCCCCCTCTCCCTCACCGGCTACAAAAGCGAAGTGGTGGTGCGGTTTTTGAGCGACAGGGGGGTCTATCTCTCCTCCGGCTCCGCCTGCCACAGAGGGAAGGCCAGCCACGTTTTTGCCGCTTTGGATTTGCCAAAAAGTCAGCGGGACGGCGCGCTGCGGGTTTCCTTTTCCCCCACCAATACCATGGCGGAGGTGGACGCATTTCTGGCGGGTCTCACCGCCGCCCGGGACGGGCTGTTTCAAACAATGTCGTAATATTTCAATAGATTGAGGTTTCTTATGCTTTCATTTCTCCATCGCGGTCGGGGGTTTTACCGCGGCATGGCACTGCTGGCCATCCCCATTATTCTGCAGAATTTAATCACCGAATCTCTCGGTCTGGTGGACACCTTTATGGTGGGCATGCTGGGTGAGGCGGAGCTTGCCGCCGTCACCGTGGCGAATATTCCCATTTTCGTGATTCTCCTGCTGATTTTCGGGATTCAGAGCGGCTCCTCCGTCCTGATTTCTCAGCACTGGGGCAAGCGGGACACCGACACCATTAACCGTGTCATCGGCATCGGGATTTATGTGGCACTCACCATCTCCGTCCTCTTTGCCGCCGTCATGTTCTTTTTCCCTGTTCAGTTCATGGGGCTGTTTACCAGCGACCAAAATCTGGCCGCAATCGCCGCCAGCTACGGTAAAATTGTGGGCATCTCCTATATTTTTAACAGCGTCACTCAAGTCTACATCGGGGCACACCGCAGCATGGCGCACCCCCGACTGGGGCTTTACATTTTGTCTGTCTCCATGTGCTCCAACACATTCCTCAACTGGGTGCTGATTTTCGGCAATCTGGGCGCGCCTAAAATGGGGGTGGTGGGTGCCGCCACGGCGACTTTAATCTCCCGCATTTTGGAATTTGTCGTCATGGTGTGCTACGCGTCCTTCAACCGCCGGTTTAAGCTGAAACCCAAGCTCCTCCTGCGGCCGGGCACCGCCCTGTTCCGCCAGTTTGTGCGCTATTCCACCCCGGTGGTGGTAAACGAAACCCTGTGGGGGCTGGGCACCTCCATCTACCCCACCATTATGGGCCACATGGCGGGCTCTCAGGAAATTTTGGCCGCCTTCGCCATTTCGGGGAACATTGAAAAGGTGTGCACCGTGGCGGTATTCGCCGTGGCGGGCACCGCCGCCATCACCGTGGGCCGTGAAATCGGAGCCGGGCGGGCGGACACGGTGTACGACGTGGGTCTAGCCCTCAACACCGTGGCTTTTGGCACCGGCCTTGTCGTGGGCATTTTGATGATTGGTGTCACCTTTTTCTTCATCCAGCCGGTGGTGTACCCCCTCTTTGGCCTGTCACAAGGTGCCCGGGAGATTGCCACCATGATGCTCCTTGTCACCTTCCTTACCCTCTCCGTCCGCTCCTTCAACTCCACCAATATCGTGGGGGTGCTCCGAGGCGGCGGCGACGTGCGGGCGGCCTCCCTCATCGACCTCTCCCCCCTGTGGTTTGTGGCACTGCCCCTTGCCGCGCTGGCGGGTCTGGTGTTTCACATGGGCATTTTCTGGGTCTATCTGGCTATCACCATGGAGAACGTGGTCAAATTTTTCTTAGGTGTCTCCCGACTGCGGTCAGGGGCATGGATTCACGATGTAACCCAAATGAGCTTCAAAAAAGGGGAAAAACCAGAATGAAACTGACGGTCTTAATGGAAAATGCGCCGGCGGGCACCTTCGTCCACGAGCACGGCCTGTCCATCCACATGGAATACAACGGCAAGAATTACTTGCTGGATGCCGGCTCCTCCGGGAAATTTACGGAAAACGCAACTGCCCTCAAAATCGACCTCT
>JAVXKN010000099.1:0-5293 GCA_036647315.1 Oscillospiraceae bacterium
GTCAGTCTCGCCCTTGGGGGTGACTTTGCCCACCAGAATGTCGCCGGAACGGACTTCTGCACCGATGCGGATAACGCCCCGCTCGTCCAGGTCTTTCAGCGCGTCCTCGCCCACGTTGGGGATGTCACGGGTGATTTCCTCTGGCCCCAGCTTGGTGTCGCGGGCTTCGGTTTCGTATTCCTCAATGTGGATGGAGGTGAACACGTCGTCCTTTACCATCCGCTCGTTTAAGAGGATAGCATCTTCGTAGTTGTAGCCTTCCCATGTCATAAAGCCCATGAGAATGTTTTTGCCCAGCGCGATTTCGCCGTTGGCGGTGGAGGGGCCATCGCCGATGACCTCGCCGGCCTCGACCTTCTGACCCACAGCCACGATGGGCCGCTGGTTCATGCAGGTGCCGTGGTTGGAGCGCATAAACTTGGTGACGGGGTAATCCACAATGTCGCCGTCGTCCTGACGGACGGTGATATTGTCGGCGGAAACCTTGGTGACAACGCCGCTCTGGGGGGTGACGATGGCAATTTCGGAATCCACGCAGTTTTTATGCTCCTGACCGGTGGCCACAATGGGGGCCTGGGTGGTGAGGAGGGGCACTGCCTGACGCTGCATGTTTGCACCCATGAGGGCACGGTTTGCGTCGTCGTTTTCCAAGAAGGGAATCATGGCGGTTGCCACGGACACCATCATCTTGGGGGAGACGTCGATATAGTCCACCATGTCACGGTCAACCTCGATAATCTCGTTGCGGTGACGGCAGGTGATACGCTCGTTGGTGAGGCAGTTTTTCTTGTCCACAGGCTCAATGGCCTGACAGACAATATATTCGTCCTCCACGTCGGCGGTCATGTATTCAATCTCGTCGGTCAGTCTGCCGGTCTTTTTCTCCACCTTGCGGTAGGGTGCCTCAATAAACCCGTAGCGGTTTACCCGGGCAAAGGAGGCCATATAGGAAATCAGACCGATGTTGGGGCCTGCAGGAGTCTCGATGGGGCACAGACGGCCGTAATGGCTGTAATGGACATCTCGAACTTCAAAGGAGGCGCGGTCACGGGACAGACCGCCTGGCCCCAGTGCGGACATACGACGCTTATGGGTCAGCTCTGCTAAGGGGTTCGTTTGGTCCATGAACTGGGACAGGGGCGAAGAGCCGAAGAACTCTTTAATCGCCGCGGTCACAGGGCGGATGTTGATGAGGGACTGGGGGGTGACAATGTCCAGGTCCTGAATGGTCATCCGCTCACGGATGACACGCTCCATGCGGCTAAAGCCGATGCGGAACTGGTTTTGCAGTAGCTCGCCTACACAGCGCAGGCGGCGGTTGCCCAGATGGTCAATGTCGTCGGCGTTCCCTACGCCGTGGGTGAGGCAAATCATGTAGTTGATGGAGGCCAGCATATCGTCTACGATGATGTGCTTGGGCACCAAATCGTCTACCCGCTCGCCGCAGGCTTCCTTCAGCTCGTCGCCGGAGAATTTGTCCAGCAGCTCACAGAGGACTTCAAAGCGGACTTTTTCCTCGATGTGAATCTCGGCGGGGTCGAAGTCTACAAAGTCCTTCATGTCCACCATGTTGTTGGAGAACACCTTGATGAGGGTGCCGTCCAAGTCGATGGTGGCGTTGTTGACACCCTTGGCACCGATTTCCTGGGCGCGCTCGCGGGTTAAGACCTCGCCGGCCTCGGCGATAATCTCGCCGGTGCGGGGGTCGGCCACAGGGAGAGCCAGCTTGCGCCCGGAAAGGCGGTTCCAAATGGCCAATTTCTTATTGAACTTATAACGGCCCACGGCGGACAAATCGTACCGACGGGGGTCGAAAAAGAGCGCGTTCATCAGGCTCTCGGCGGAGTCCACGGTGGGGGGCTCGCCGGGACGGAGCTTGCGGTAAATTTCCAGCAGGGACTCCTCATAGGTCTTAAAGGTGTCCTTTTCCATGGTGGCTACCATGTAGGGGTCCTCACCGAACATCTCCAGAATTTCGGCATCGGTGCGGGGGCCGATGGCACGAATCAGGCAGGTGATGGGGATTTTGCGGTTCTTGTCGATGCGGACATAGAAAATGTCTGAGAGATCCGTCTCATATTCCAGCCACGCGCCACGGTAAGGAATCACCGTCGCGCCGTAGGTGACGTTATCCGCCTTATCGGCGTTGCGGCTGTAATAGATGCCGGGGGAGCGGACAATCTGGGAGACAATGACGCGCTCCGCGCCGTTAATCACAAAGGTGCCGCCCTTTGTCATCAGGGGGAAATCGCCCATGAAGATTTCCTGCTCTTTAATCTCCTCGGTCTCCTTGTTCCGCAGACGAACCCGCACCTTGATGGGGGCGGCGTAGGTGGCGTCACGGGACTTGCACTCGTCCACCGAGTACTTGGGGGGCTCATCCATGGTGTAGTCGATGAAGGAGAGCTCCAAATTGCCGGCGTAGTCCGTAATGGAGGCTACGTCGCGGAACACTTCCCGCAGGCCGGTTTCCAGAAACCACTTGTAGGAATTCTTCTGGACTTCCAGCAGGTTGGGCATTTCCAGAATTTCATCGTGACGGGCGAAGCTCTTTCGCAGCGTCTTGCCGTAGTAGACGTCCTTAACCATTCTGATCATCACACTCCGTTTTTTCACATTCCGAGCAAACGCCCGGCATCGTTGGCAGTAATTAAAAAGTTCTGCTTGACAAGGATTTGGTCACTATGCTATACTTTGTCTACCGTGGGGGCGAATCCTCCGTCGGGCGCATAGCGATATAAGCATGTTAGTATACCATACCCCCTTGACATCTGTCAAGGGGGTATTTGTTGTTTATTGGGGATAAAAGCCCGAAATTCCTACTCTCCCAGCACCTTACCGATGGAATCATTTAATGTCAGGTCTGCCTTGGCATCGTAGGGGGTGGCGTCACGGTTGATGAGCACCAGCTTGCTCCCACGGTAGTAGGTCACCAGGCTTGCCGCCGGGTAAACCACCAGAGAGGTGCCGCCGATGATGAGGATTTCTGCGTTGCGGATATAGCGAAGTGCCTTATCCATGGTATCGCTATTGAGGCCCTCCTCGTAGAGGACAACATCTGGCTTGATGAGGCCGCCGCATTTTTCGCAGTGGGGCACCCCCTCCCCCGCCTTCATAAAGGCGGCATCGTAAAACGCGCCGCACCGGGTGCAGTAGTTTCGGTGGACGGAGCCGTGGAGCTCCAGCACCTCACGGGAGCCTGCCGCCTGATGGAGGCCGTCGATATTCTGGGTAATGACGGCTTTCAGCTTGCCCAGCTGCTCTAATTTTGCCAGCCGCTTGTGGGCGGCGTTGGGTTTTGCGTCTAGGCAGAGCATTTTCGCCCGATAGAACTTGTAGAATTCCTCGGTGTTTTGTGTGAAAAAAGTGTGGCTCAAAATGGTCTCCGGGGGATAGGCGTACTCCTGATGGTACAGCCCCCCGGTGCTGCGGAAGTCGGGGATACCGCTCTCGGTAGACACCCCGGCACCCCCGAAAAAGACGATGTTGTCGCTCTCCTCAATCCACTGTTCCAAAAGGGCTTTTTTGTCCTCCATCAGATGCTCTCCCCTTCCTTTTTCCCGCCGCTGCAGCCCCCGTGACAGGAGCCGCAGTCGCCGTGACAGCAGCCGCAGTCACCGTGGGCCTGACGGCGGAGGTGCCGAATCATGTACCACACAGACCAGATAATCAGAAACGCCACAGCGGCGTAAATCACATATTTCATTGCAAAATCGCTCCTTTCACCAGCGTGCGTTAAAAGAAAATACTGCCGATTTGGTAGACCAGCAGCGCGCCTAAATAGGCACTGCCCAGCTGCCATGCGATGGAGCGGAGGGTCCATTTGATGCCCCCCATCTCCTTGTGAATGGTGGAAACTGCCGCAATACAGGGGATAAAGAGCAGAATAAACACCAAAAACGAATAGGCGGCCAGAGGGCTGGCAAAAGTCCCGCCCAGTGCCAGTGCCACTGTCCCGGAGGCGGCAGTCATGGAAAAGCCGTACAGCAGAGACAGGGAGGAGACCACCGCCTCCTTCGCCACAAGCCCGGTGAGCAGTGCCACCGCCGCCTGCCAGGTGCCAAAGCCCAGGGGGGTGAGCAGCGGGGCAATGGCGGAGCCGATGGCACCCAAAAATGAGGTGGCGGCATCGGAAACCATGGTAATTCCGCCGTTCCAGCCGAAGTTTTGGAGAAACCACAAAACAACGCTCATGGCGAGAATCAGAGTACCCGCCTTGACGAGGAACCCCCGCACCCGCTCCCAGACGTGCATGAGGCAGTTCCGTAGCGTGGGCATCCGATAGGGGGGCAGCTCCAACACGAAAGCCGCAGGCTCCCCCTTGAACATGGTGTGCTTCAAAATAATGCCGGAGCCGATGGCGAACAGCAGCCCTAAAATGTACAGGGAAAAGACCACCAGACCCGCGTACCGGGGGAAAAAGGCGGCGGAAATCAGCCCATACACCGGCAGTCGCGCCGAACAGGACATGAAGGGCACCAGCATGATGGTCATGCGGCGGTCCTTTTCGTTTTCCATGGTGCGGGCACCCATAACGGCGGGGACGGTACAGCCGAAGCCCATGAGCATGGGGATAAAGGCCTTGCCGGAGAGGCCGAACCGGCGGAGGAGCCGGTCCATAATAAAGGCGGCTCGGGACATATACCCCGAGTCCTCCAAAAAGGACAAAAAGAGGAACAGTAGCGCGATTTGGGGCAGGAACGTGAGCACGCCGCCCACCCCGGAAATCACCCCATCCACCAAAAGGCTCTCCACCCAAGGGGCGGTGCCGGCGGCGGCCAGAGTGGAACCCACCCAGCCCGCAAAATAGCCCCCTACCAAGGTCTCCACCCCATCGGAGAGAAAGCTTCCCACCGGCCCAAAGGTGACGGCGAACATGAGGAGCATCATGGCGAGGAAAATGGGAATGGCCAGCCACTTATGGGTGACAAGGGCATCAATTTTGTCCGAGGTGGTGAGGGCATCCCTGCCCCGGCCCTTTGTCACCGCCATGCTGATGACCCGGTCAATGAACTGATAGCGGCTGTCAGCGATGAGGGTTTCCCGGTCACCTAAGGGGTAGGCATCCTCGTAATCCTGGGCCAAAAGCCCCAGTTTCCAGCGGGTCTCCTCGTCTAAATCCAAGGCCTTTTCTACCAGAGCATCTCCCTCGATGAGTTTTACAGAAACCCAGTGGGCGGGGAGGTTTACCCCGTGGGCCTTGTCGTGAATCAGCTCATCCACCTCGTGGTGGATTTTGTGGGTGTAGTCGTCGTATAAATCGTCCGGCTCGATGGTAAAGCCAACGTGCATC
>JAVXKN010000100.1:0-5231 GCA_036647315.1 Oscillospiraceae bacterium
GTCATGGCGGAACTGGGCACCCCGGAGGAGCTGGCGGCAAAGCTTTTGGGCCAAGAAGCACCCCACGATGCCCAGCCGGAGCCGGAACCGCAACCGGAGCGGCCCCCATATCCCCCCCGGTCTGAGTACTATCAGCCCAATCCCCACCGCGGCATGCCTCTGTGGCTGAAAATCCTCCTGGGTTTTTTCCTGTTCCCGGTGATTATCGTAGTGGTGGCCTGCATTTTCGCGGCGGTCATTTCCGTAGCGGCGGTGGCGTTGGGGTGCATTTTCGGCGGCATGGCCGTGGGCATTGCGGGCCTTTCCGTCATTCTCACCAGTGGCCCCACCACGGTGCTATTTGCCGGCGCGGGGCTTTTGTGTTCTGGCGTGGGCATTTTAGTCGGTATCGCCGCAATCGCACTGATCAAAGTGAGCGTTTTGGGCACGGGCCACTTCTTCCACTGGCTCTTTCAGGGAAAGGCGGCGTAGCACATGAAAACGTGGAAAAAAATGGCCCTGACCTTAGGGATATGCATGGTGGCGGTGGGTGCCATCGTCATGGGCGCGGGGTACGCCATGGGCGGCCGGCCCAATATCACTCTAAATGCTTGGAATCATCCCATCAATCTGGGCGTATTCGGCACCGGCGCAGGGGCTCATTCCGTCAGTGTCATCATTGACGAGGCAAATTTGGAGGCCTTTACAAAGCTGAATATTTTTCACAGTTACGGCGACATTCGGGTGGAAAACGGCAGCACCTATTCCCTCAAAATCACCGGCAACCCGGAGGAAAAGCCTACCTACACCCTAGAAAACGGCACCTTAACCGTGAAAGGGAGCCCCACGGCGGTGGTGGGCATTGATTTGCGGGATGAAGACAGCACCATTGTGATTACTGTGCCGTCAGACGCAAAGCTGAAAGAAGTCACGGTAGATGCCGATGCGGGCTCGGTGCGGCTTTTCGGCATCACGGCAGAACGGCTCAAAGTGATAGATAGTTTCGGTGACGTGCGGGTGGAAAACGGCACCTTTGGCACTGTTAAAATCTCCTTAGACTCAGGCTCCCTGCGGATGAGCAACAGCACTGTGACAGAGGGGACGCTGGACAATTCCTTCGGCGAAATCCGAGCGGAGGCTTTGGCAAGCGATGACCTCACCGTTACCAATGACAGCGGCGAGGTGGATTTGCAGGGAAAGCTGGGCAGCGTCAAAGTAACCTGCTCCTTTGGAGAAATTCGGGTGAAAACTTCCCTGAAAGCAGCGGAGTTTGGCTATGATTTGGCTACCGATTTTGGAGAAATACGAGTGGACGGCGAAAAGGTAGGAACCGCCAAAAACACCAACGCACAGGCACCCTACACCTTGAAACTGCAAAACGATTGCGGCGATATTCGGGTAGAGTTTGATGCTTAAACCATAAAAATCAGGGCGGCAGGTCACGTTGACCTGCCGCCCATTTTTCTTATTCTCTGCGATAGATGTGGGTGAGAAAACGCAGTTTTTTCGCCACGTCACCGTTGCAGGCCTCCGCCCGCACCCGCCAGCTCCAATTCTCCGGGGACACTGTGCCGGGGAGATTCATCCGCGCATCCCCGCCCAGACTCAAAACGTCCTCCATGGTGGTGATAGCCAGATTGCTGGGCGCGGCCCAGGCCCCACGGATGGCTCCCCAGACGATGCCCTCCTCAAGCGTTAAGCCTAAGTAGTCAATGGCGTACTGCCGCTCTCTGGGCGTGGCCTCCTCGTTAAACCACTGCAAAAAGGTGGGCGCGTCGTGGGTGCCGGTGTAAACCACGGAATTTTTCTGGCAGTTGAAGGGCAGATAATCGCTGGAACCATCGGGGTCAAAGGCGTAAATCAGCACCTTCATGCCGGGCAGCCCAGTTTTGGCGAAAAAGGCGTGGGCCTCCGCGTCCAAATCTCCCAAATCCTCCGCGATAATCTCCAAATTCGGTGCCGCCTTTTGCAGATAATCCACCAGCGGCTGCCCCGGCCCCGTTACCCAGTGGCCGCTGCGGGCATCCTCCGCGTCGGCGGGAATAGACCAGTAGGTGTGGAACCCTCGAAAGTGGTCAATCCGCACCACGTCGCACAGCCGCGCGGTATGCAGCATCCGTTTTTTCCACCAGGCGAAAACGCCGTCCCGGTTCCCCTCCCAGTCGTAGAGCGGGTTGCCCCAAAGCTGACCCAGTGCGGAAAAAGCGTCGGGGGGAACCCCAGCCACATTTTTTGGTGTGCCGTCCTTATCGAGTTGAAAGAGGGAGGGGTCCGCGGAGACATCCGCGCCGTGGATGGAGACATAGATGGGCAAATCCCCAATGAGTTTCACGTTTTTGCTGTGGGCGTAGTCCATCAGTTCCGCCCACTGTGTGAAAAAGAGATACTGCAAAAAGGCGTGGAAGTCGCCCTCCGTCGGGTCTCCCGCCTCTGCGGAAACAAAGCGGCAGTAAGGATCCAGCCAGCTCTGTTCTGCTTGTTTGAACGCCGCCAGTTCCGCTGTCAGCTTCGGCTGTGCCCGGTTCCACGCGGTGCGGAGCAGAGCCATGCGGGTTTCAAAGAGAAACGAGTAGTCCACCCGGTCCGGGTTGGGATATTCCGCCGCCTTCAGTTCCTCCGCCGTCACCCACCCCGCCGTGAAAAGGGATTCAGGGTCGATGAAGTAGCAGTTGCCGGCAAAGGTACTGGGTGACATGTAGGGGGAATCCCCGCCGCCGGGGGGCACCAGGGGGAGAATCTGCCAGTACCGCTGACCGGCCTGGGCTAAAAAGTCGATAAATGCCTCCGCATGGCGGCCCATAGTGCCGCAGCCGTAAGGCCCGGGCAGGGAAAAAACCGGCAGTAAAATGCCGGACGCGCGCGCTATCATACACACAGCTCCTCACTTGGAATCGTTTCCAGTACCCACATTATATGAATGAGCACGAAAAATGTCAACCTCCAAATTGCCGCCGACTGCCTGTGATACAGTTGAGGAGCAAAAAGCATCTGCGAAAAATGTTTTCGCAGATGCTTTTTGGGTTAGTCCATGGCTCGGCTGACGTTTCGCTCCACGCTGTGGATGGAGTCCTCAATGCCCTTGCCCGCTTTTTCAAGGGCACTGTGGTTGCTTCGCCCGGAGTTGCTGACGATGGGCGGCGTGGGGTCTACCTTGCCGTCGGGCCCGGCAGAGTATTCGGGGTCGGGGGAGTGGGTCTCCACAGGCATCTGGGTGGGAGTGGGTGTCACCGCGGGGGCAGGTGAGGGCGCGCAGCCCGCCAATGCGAGACAGAGTGCCATTCCGGCGCACAAAGCTGAAATTTTTTGTGTCATGTGAGTTTCCTCCTCAAAAATCGGTGTTTTTTGCACAAGAGCGTTCTTTCTCGTCGCCGGATTTAGTATGTGTACCCATCGGGAAAAAAGTCTGGTAAAAGTTTTTAGATTTTTTTGAAAATTGCTTGCAATGGGCAAAAGGATGTGTTATATTGATACCAGTAATTATTACTGTTTTAGAAAGGGGCATTGAACATGGTCGGAAAACGCTATTCTCGCCAGCGGGAAATGATATACCGCAGACTTCAGGCGACGGATGAGCACCCCACGGCAGAAATGCTCTACCAGTGGCTCAAGCCCGCCAACCCCAACCTCAGTCTGGGCACGGTGTACCGCAACCTGAACCTTTTGGCCGACGAGGGCACCATCATCCGTATGCCGTTTCCCGTGGAGCGGTACGATGCCGACGTGAAGCAGCACCCCCATTTCAGATGCGGAAAATGCGGCAGTGTCTACGATATGGCCCTGCCCTATGACGAGACGCTGGATGTGCAGGCCGCCGCCGAGGGGCACGAGATTCACGGGCACACGCTTTTATTTACCGGAACCTGTAAAGCCTGCAAAAATTCTCAGCAAGAGACTTGAAATTTTGGGCAAGCTAGGTTATATTTGTTGAGGAGGGATTATTATGGAATTCAAACTATATCGCTGCGCACACTGCGGAAACATTGTCTTCAAAATCGTCGATAGCGGAGTGCCTGTCATCTGTTGCGGTGAGCCCATGGGGGAGCTGAAGCCCAACATCACCGACGGCGCGGTGGAGAAGCACGTCCCCGATGTCAAACGCGAGGGGGACGACGTAACCATTCAAATCGGCAGCACCATCCATCCTATGATTGATACCCATTATATCCAGATGATTGCCGCCGTCACCGGCGACACCGTCACCATCCGCAAGCCCAAGCCCGGGGACGCGCCTCTGCTGAAAGTCACCACCACCGAGGACGTTACTGCTTACGAATACTGCAACCTTCACGGCTTTTGGACCGGCAAGTAAGTTATCCATGCCCCGGAACGCCGGGGTTACATAGAAACGAAATATAGAAAGGAAGTTTTTAGAATGGAATTAAAAGGAAGCAAAACGGAGGCCAATCTGCAGAAAGCATTTGCAGGGGAGAGCCAGGCTCGTAACAAATATACATATTTCGCCAGCGTCGCAAAAAAAGAGGGCTATGAGCAGATTTCCGAGATTTTCACCCTCACCGCCGGCAATGAAAAAGAGCACGCCGAGCTGTGGTTTAAGGCCCTGGGCGGCATCGGCAACACCGTAGAGAACCTGAAGGCAGCCGCTGCCGGCGAGCACGAGGAGTGGACCTCCATGTACCGCGAGATGGCAGATACCGCCCGTGAAGAGGGCTTTTTGGCCATCGCAGCCCAGATGGAGGGTGTCCTGAAAATCGAAGCCCGCCACGAGCAGCGTTATCTGGACCTGTGCAAGAACATCACCGAAGATGTGGTCTTCAAGCGCGGCGAGGAGTATGTCTGGATTTGCCGTAACTGCGGCCATATCCACACCGGCAAGGAAGCTCCCAAGGTCTGCCCGGTCTGCGCCCATCCCCAGTCCTACTTCGAGCTGTACAGCAAGAACTACTAAGCCGAACGTTCTAAGTCAAACTTCAAAAATCCGCAGGACAATTCGTCCTGCGGATTTTTTGTGCTCCAAATCAAATGAAATGCTACCAGTGGAAGAATCCGCCTCTGTCCCGGTGAGACTCTACCTCAAGTGCCGCCGCCAGCAGCTGGGCGGCATCGCCTCTGGTGAGAGTGTCGGAAAGGCAGAGGGCACCGCTGCTGTCCGTCTGCAGTACCCCCGCAGTCTCCAAATTGGCGGCGGATTGCAAAGCCCAAGCGGGGACGGATGCCGCGTCAGAATAGAAAGTAGCGGCGGCATCCACGTCAGTAATAGCCAGCAGTCGGTCTAAAATAACCGAGGCCTCACC
>JAVXKN010000101.1:0-5212 GCA_036647315.1 Oscillospiraceae bacterium
TTGGGTAATAACCCGAAGTGCTTTTTTTATCGCTGTGCCCAGTGTTTGAATTGCTCCCACAGCTCCATGGCCTTAAATTTCACCACATAGCCTTGGGTTTCCCCGGTAATCAGCGACACATCCCTGCCGTCCAGCTCGCCCAGTGCCGCCGCTGTCTCCACCTGCTCGGTGACGGAACCCAGACAGAGGGGCGGGAACACCACGCACCACCAGTTTTTCCCCCCACCGTCCCCGATGACCACCCGCAAAGCGGTATATTCACCGGCGGGAAAGGCGAAGTTTGTGTACTGTTTGGTGGGAAAGTAAGTCTCCTCCAAGCTGACGGTGACGGGGTAATCGTAACCCGCCGCCCCTACTGCTGACGCGCCCGCCTCTGCAATTTCAGGAAGACGTGAGGTTAAAATCTCCTCCGCCTCTCCCCTGTCTGTGCCGGTGAGATAGGGGGAGGCATCCGCCAAAATGCGGTCACGGACTTGCAGCTTTAGGGTTTGGTCCTGCTGAGTATCGGAGTTTGCAATGACGTGGAGGCGAATCACTTTATCCGACAAATCCCCCTGCTGTCCGTTGAGCCAAACGCCAAATACCGCCGCAATTCCCACTCCCAGCAGTAATGCCAGCTCCCAGCGGCGCAGCTTACTTTTGCTTTTTTCCAAAAGAAATCACCGTCCTATGTAGAATAACTACAGTATGGACGGTGATTTTTCGGTTTATACAGTTTCGGTGCAAAAAACGTCACGATAGGTCTCACGGAGCCGGCGGGCACCCTCTTGGGCGTCTGCAAGTTGTTCAAACAGGCCAAAGACCGTGGGGCCTGTCCCGGTCATGGTGGCTCCCAGGGCACCGCAGGCTACCAAGGTGTTCTTAATGCTGTCGATTTCACGGCGGCGGTGGGGGGGAAGAACGTCCTCAAAGACATTATACATCCTCCGCGCTAGGGCACTCAAATCCCCCGCCTTCAGTGCCGCCAGCGCACCCTCGGTATCGGGGCGGCGGGCGATTTTATGTCCGTCTATCTGGGCGAACAGCTCCGGGGTTTTGATGCTGAAACGGGGCTTACAGAGGGTTACAAAGCAGTGAGGGATGGGGGGCACCGCCGTGAGCAGTTCCCCTCGACCCTCCGCCAGCATGGTGCCGCCGATGACGCAGTAGGGCACGTCCGCGCCGATTTTCAGCCCGATTTCACGGAGTTTTTCCTCGGAAAGCCCTAGGCCTGTCAGCTCATTCATGGCGCGGAGCACGGCGGCGGCATCGGTGCTCCCCCCCGCCATACCGGCGCAGACCGGGATGTGTTTTTCGATGCGTAGTGAGAGATTGGGGGCGGGCAGTCCGGTTTCCTCGCAGAATTTCTGGGCCGCGATAGCCGCTAAATTGCGACCGTCAGAGGGGAGAAACCGCAGGTTGGTCCACACCTTGACGCCGTTTTCACCGGGGGTGACTGTGAGGGCATCGGAAAGTGCCACGGTTTGCATCAGCATCTGCAAATCGTGGTAGCCGTCGGGACGCTTTCCGCACACATCCAGCGTTAAATTCAGTTTTCCACGGGCTAAAAGTTCCATGGCTGAATCTTCCTTGCTTCCAAATAAAATCGCTTGTCGTGAGCGTCACCCATGGAGAAGGTTTTTCGGGGGAGCACCCCGTCGAAAATCACCGTGGGAAAGAGGGCGTTTTTGCCCATGGGGGGCAGTAGAAAGCCCAGATTGCCGGGCTTTTTGCCCAGTTCACGGAGAACCTCATCGCCGTGAATATAGTCCAGTGTACCCCTGTGGTTTTGCAAATATCCGTCCAAAAACCGTTGCAGAGTCCCCACCGGCAGCTGCTGGTCTGGGTTTGGAACGGTGACAACGCCCTCCCCTTTTTCGGACACAAAGGTGACGCTGTGCCCCTCGCCCCCGCCCAGATGCGCGCCGGGATAGGCTTTTAACAGGGCATCTAGCACATTTTGAGGTTCTACGCCAAAGAGCACCCGATGGATAGGTTCAAAAACCAGAGAATCGTCGTGCAAATTGGTGAGTTCCACCAGAGCGTAGCGGGCCAGCTGGTTGCTTTTATCCTGCTCGTAGCAGGCCTTTGCGGTGGCTAGGGAGTGGTTGCCGTCACCCACGGCGAACAGGAGCACAGGCTTCCCATCGGCATCGTATTTTTGTTCAAATGCGGCGGGGTCTGCCAGCCGTGCCAGTGCGCTGCACACCCGGGCTTTTTGCGCCTCGGTCAGCTGCCAGCCGGTGATGTGGCCACCATGTTCCATCAGGTCGAAGTCGTAGAGACGGCGCATTTCTGCCGTTTCCCCCGCCAGCGGTTCAATGACGGTTTTTTCCGGGTCGTCCGTCAGTAATAGAACGTGGGGCAGTTCCATAGGGGCGTGCTCCCGCACGGCTACACGGGGGGGAATCCGCTCCAAAACCGTCCCTTCGGTGGCGCGAATCAGACTATCCGCGCCGGGGTGAAAGTCGTATTGCTCCAAATCCACACAGCCCACAAGGCCGTGGCGGATTTTGCCGTTATGGAGCTTGCGCTCCACATAAATCAGTGCAGTTGCAAACTCTGTAAAGGTATTCCCCTTCACATAGCTTTTCATGGTTTCGTTGATGGTTTGGATGGCGTTTTCAACACCCTCACCGGCGAGTTTGCTCTCCGGGAGGATGAGTTTCAGTGCGGAGGGGGCCTCCCCCACCCGGTTTGCAACTCTTTCCCAATAGTCCGGCTGGGCGGTATACTGGTCGCAAGCCACAACGGACCATTTTGTCAAATCGCAGTCGTGGGGCAGGAGAATATCGGCGGGACCAAAGCCCAAGTTTTCCCAAGTGACCTCCATTTTTTACTTCCTCTCCTGCTCAAATAAGAGCGGCATCAGGGTGGCGGCACCGTCCTCGTAGTGGGGGCCTTGTAGCCCGGAATCCTCGCAGTAGGTGCGGTTACAGCCGGTGTCTTTGCGGCTGTCGTAAATGAGATAGGGCACATAGTCTCCGTCGTGACCGCGGGTAGCGGTGAGGGTTTTATGGTCGGAGAGGAGCAGCAGTCGGAAGTCTGTCCCAGCAGCCGTTAATTGCGCCGCCAGAGGGCCTACCACCCGGGAGCTGAGCCATTCAATGGCCTGCAGCTTGCCTTTCAGGTCGCCGTTGTGGGTGCACTCATCGGGGGCCTCGACGTGGATGGCGACAAAATCGCGGGTATTCAGCGCGTCTACCGCCGCCGCTACCTTGCCCTCGTAGTTGGTGTCCAGTTCGCCGGTGGCACCCTCCACGGTGATAACATCAAGGCCGGAAAGCCTTGCAATGCCGTGGCACAGGGGGACGGCGGAAATGACGGCGCCGGTTTTGTGGTACTTTTCATAAAAGCTGGAAAGCCCCACGGCGGTGCCCTCCGCCCAGAACCACACGCCGTTGGCGGGCAGCTTGCCGGCGGCACGGCGTGCCTCGTTTAAGGGGTGGTGATTGAGAATTTCATGGGCCAGCACCATCAAATCTTTCAGCACCTGGGCATTGGGGCAGCCGCTGGGCATGAGGGGCCCAACCTCCTCCCCCAGGTGGTCATGGGGGGGAATGAGCTTGATGCCCCGAATATCCGCGCCCTTTTGCACGGCGATGTGACGGAAGGAGGGGCTGGGGTTTATTTCCATCCCCGCAGCCTTTGCGGCGGCGGAGAATTTGGGATCGGAAAACAGTGCCGTCACGATGGCGATAGACTCCTCGCCCTCGATGGAGCCGGCGGAGTGGGAGAGGATTTTCTTCTGAAAAAAGGGCTTGTCGCAGTCCTCATAGGCCACCATGTTGCACCGATAGGACACGTCGCCGGGGACAAGTTTCACGCCGGAACCCGCCGCCTCTAGAGGCGACCTGCCGGTGTAGCAGATTTTAGGGTCCGCGCCAAAAATGGACAGAATGGCGGTATCACTGCCGGGGGGCAGACCTTGGGGGCAGTTTTTTACGCTGCCCAGCTCACCCTTTGCCGCCAGCGCGTCAATTTCCGGAATATTGGCGTACTGGAGCGGCGTTTTACCCGAAAGCTCCGGGACGGGATTGTCCGCCATACCGTCACCGATGACAAGAACGTATTTCATAGAGAGTACCCCCTATTTTTTAAGTGTACTGAAAAAGTGCTCCATCCGCTCTAAGGCGGTGGCGATGTCCTTCATGGAGGCGGCGTAACAGCAGCGGACAAAGCCCTCGCCGCCGGCACCGAAAGCGGTGCCCGGAATGACGGCAACCCGCTCTGCCAGCAGGAGTTTTTCGCAGAACTCGTCGGAGTTCATGCCGGAGGAGGTGATGTCCGGGAAGACGTAAAACGCGCCCTTGGGCTCGAAACAACTCATACCCAGTGCCCGCAGACCGTCCACCAGATAGCGGCGGCGGCCGTCGTACTCGTCCCGCATTTTTTCAATGTCCACATCGCCGTTTTTCAGGGCCTCAATGGCGGCGTACTGACTGGTGGTGGGGGCGGACATGATGCCGAACTGGTGAAGCTTTGTCATCTGCTTGACTAAGGGCGCGGGGGCGCAGACGTAGCCCATCCGCCAGCCCGTCATGGCATGGCTCTTGGAAAAGCCGTTGACCAGAATGGTGCGGTCGTACATCTGAGGCAGGTTGGCGATGGAGACATGACGCTGACCGTAGGTGAGCTCCGCATAAATTTCATCGGAAATCACCATGATATTCGTGTCCTTTAATACCTCTGCCAGCTTTTCCAAATCCTCCCGCTCCATGATGCCGCCAGTGGGGTTACAGGGGAAGGGCACCACCACCGCCTTGGTTTTCGGCGTGATGGCGGCACGGAGTTTTTCCGGGGTGAGGCGGAATTCGTCCTCCGCTTTCAGCTCCACAAAGACCGGGGTACCCCCTGCCATGGTGACTAGCGGGCCGTAACACACAAAGGAGGGGACGGGGATAATCACCTCGTCACCGGGGTTTACCAGCACACGGATGGCAAGGTCTAAGGCCTCACTGCCCCCCACCGTCACCAGAACCTCGCTTTTATACTCATAGGTCAGGTTGAAACGGCGGTGGAGATAGTTGCAGATTTCACGGCGCAGCTCTAAAAGACCTGCGTTGGAGGTGTATTTGGTAAAGCCTTTTTCCAGGGCGTAGATGCCCGCGTCCCTGATGTGCCAAGGTGTAACAAAGTCAGGCTCTCCGATACCCAGGGAGATTGCGTCGTCCATGTCCTCCATGAGGTCGAAAAATTTTCGGATGCCGGAGGGCTTGATGCCCGTAATGCG
>JAVXKN010000102.1:0-5207 GCA_036647315.1 Oscillospiraceae bacterium
GCCTTCGCCAAAATGGCGGTGTGGGAATTGATGCCCCCGGAGTAGGTGACAATGCCGGAAAGTCGGTTGGGGTCAAGCTTTACAATGTCAGAGGGGGAGAGCTCTTGGGCAAATACCACCAGGTGGTTGCCCGCGCTCTCAGGCAGCAGCGAACCGTCGCCAACTCCCTGCAAATCTGCCATCAGCTCGTGGCAGACGTTGGAAAAATCGTCGGCACGGGTGCGGAGAAAGTCGTTGTCAGTGGCTAAAAAGGTCTCCACGGTTTCCGCCCGTTTTTGCTCCAGCGCGTAGCTGGCGCACACGGCACCGGCGAGGATGAGCCGTTTCACTCCGCTGAAAAAAACCTCATCGTCCACCATGGCGGTGTACCCCTCAAAAATCGAGGCGGATTCCGGGTCGCCGTGTGCCGCGGCGGCCTGATTTATCAGTGTTTGGCGGTAACGCCCCCGTGCGGCCTCCAGCGCGGCCACCTCGTCTGCAGGTCGGGGGGCAGAGACACGGGCAGTGGAGAGCGCGCAGCGGCGCAGATGTATGGCGGTTCCCGCGCCATACCCCGGTGCGCCGGCAAGTCCAATCAGTTCAGTCATTTGAAAGCATCCCCTTTAGTAAAGTGGTGCATAAATTTCGATGGCATCATTGTAACACAGACCGGTGAAAATGTCGAAGGTAAATTCTGAATTTTGTTGACAAGGAAAGGCAGATAGCATAACATTGTAGGAAACAAAGGCAAAACAAATCTGCAACGCAACAAAGGAGAAACCAAGCTATGAAATGCACCAGAAAAATCACGGAAGACCTTGTTTGGGTAGGGGCTTCTGACCGCCGTCAGAGCCTGTTTGAAAACATTTTTCCCATCCCGGATGGGGTGGCGTACAATTCCTATCTGCTTTTGGACGAAAAAACCGTCCTTTTCGACACGGCGGACTTTGGTGTCTGCCGTCAGTTTTTTGAGAATGTGGCGGGGGAGCTGCAGGGCCGTCCTCTGGACTATCTCGTCATCCACCATATGGAGCCGGACCACGGTGCCACCATCGAGGCCCTTTTGAACGTCCACCCGGAGGTCACGATTGTCACCAACGAAAAGGCCTTTGAAATTCTGGGTCAGTTCTTCCCCCATATGCCCCAGTTTGAGAAGTTGGTGATTAAAGAAGGGGACACCCTCAAAACCGGGCGGCATACCCTCACCTTTATGATGGCACCCATGGTCCACTGGCCGGAGACCATGGTCACTTATGATGAAAACGACAAGGTGCTCTTTTCCGGCGATGCTTTCGGCGGTTTCGGCGCACTGGACGGCAACATCTTTAACGACGAAATCGACGTTGTAACCGACTGGCTCCCCGAGGGCCGTCGGTATTACGCCAACATTGTGGGCAAATACGGCGACCAGGTCCAGTCTCTGCTGGAAAAGGCGAAGCCGCTGGACATTCAATATATCTGCCCCCTCCACGGCCATGTGTGGCGCAGTCAAATCGACTGGCTCCTCCATTATTACGACCTGTGGAGCCGCTATCAGCCCGAGGAGACGGCAGTAACCATCTGCTACTGCTCCATGTACGGCAACACGGAAAACGTGGCAAACGCCCTGTCTCTGGTCTTAGCGGAGGGCGGTGTGCGGGGGATTTCCATGTTCGACCTCTCCCGGGTGGATGTGTCCTATCCCATGTCGGAAATTTTCCGCTGCAGTCATCTGGTGCTGGCATCCCCCACCTATAATATGCAGATTTATCCCAAAATGGAGTCCCTGCTGCTGGATATGAAGGCCCACGCCGTGAAAAACCGCACGGTGGCATTGGTGGAAAACGGCACTTGGTGGCCCACCGCCGGCAAGCTGATGCGGGATATGCTGGGCATCATGGAAACCATGAAGGTCCTAGAGCCCACGGTCTCCCTCAAGTCCTCCCTCCGCCCCGAGCAGGAGGAGAGCGTGAGGGCACTGGCGGCGACGCTTCTAGCGTCCATGAAAAACGGTTGAGGTGATTTTGCGAGATGCGAATGAGAAAAAAGGTGAATCTGGGTCCCAGAATGGAAAAATGCGCCCCGTGGCTCATTGAAAACCCGGCAGAGCACAAGGGCATCTGGCGTGAACTGATGCCAAACGCAAAGGAATTGCGGCTGGAAATCGGCTGCGGCAAGGGCAGGTTTACCTGCGAAACGGCAAAACTGAACCCGGAGGTGCTCTTTGTAGCCATTGAGCGGGTGGCGGACGCTATGATTATCGCCATGGAGCGGGCGGCGGAATTAGAGCTGACAAACGTCTTTTTCATTGACGGGGATGCCGCCAAGCTGCCGGATTATTTCTCCACGGAGGAGGTAAACTGCGTCTACTTAAACTTCTCCGACCCCTGGCCCACCAGTCGGTTCGCCAAACGGCGGCTCACGTTCCATACCTTTTTGGAGAGCTATTCCGGCGTGATGCCCATGGGCGGGCAGATTCACATGAAAACCGACAATCACGACCTCTTTGAGTGGTCCCTCTTTCAGTTTCCCAAGTGCGGCTACGAATTGTCGGAGGTGACCCGCAACCTCCACGAGCATGGTATCTGCGGCATCATGACCGACTACGAGGAGAAGTTCCACGGCATGGGCCTGCCCATTAACCGCTGTGTAGCCACCAAAATCGCCCCCTCCCCCCATATACCCCGCCGTGGCGAAGTACAGCCCGTTGCAGACTAAACTTAAAAACCGAGGTAGGCGTATCATCGCCTACCTCGGTTTTATATTGGGCGTTTTATGCAAAGCACAGCACCCGGTACATCATGAAAAAGTGGCACACGCTGCCCAGCAGGATAAACACATGGAAAATTTCGTGGCACCCGAACCGGGGATTGTTTCGCCCCGGCCACTTGATGGCGTAGAGCACGCCGCCCACGGTGTAGGCAAGGCCCCCTAAAAAGAGCCAGAACAGCCCGGCGGTAGGCATGACCTTCAAGAGCGGCACAATGGCAAACACCGCAAGCCACCCCATAAAGAGGTAAATCCCCGAAGTGACCCAACGGGGTGCGTTAATCCAAAAGAGAGTCATCACCAGTCCTGCGATGGCAAAGGCCCAAATCACCCCAAAAAGCGACCAGCCCCAAGGCCCCCGCAGGACGGTGAGACAGATGGGCGTGTAGCTGCCGGCGATGAGAAAGTAGATGGACGTGTGGTCATATTTCCGCAGTGCCAGACGCATTGGTACCGTGGTGCGGAGACAGTGGTACAGGGTAGAGGCGGTGTACAGCCCAATCATGGACGCGCCATAGATGGCGAAGGACACAAGGTGCCACAAATCAGCCCCGATGGAAACCGCCCGATAAAGCAGCAAGATGGTACCTAAAATACCCAGTGCGATGCCCACCCCATGGGTGATGGCAGACCAAGGGCGCAGTCCGTCGTAGGGGTCACGGCCCTTTTCTTGGGGTGGTGACTTTTTGTGCTTTGTGGGCTGGGATGCCGGCACAGCATCGTTTTTCGCGGAAATGATGGGTTCATCCATGGAGCTTCTTCCTTTCGCCATTAGGGGTGTTTTTTCACTCTCACTAGGATAACACATCTTATTTTGAATATCAAGAGGAAAATGACGAAATGTAATTATGAAGATTAGATTGTAAGCTTAAGCGAAGAAAATAAAAAAATCCTCTGCCAATCGGCAGAGGATTTTTCATGTGTAAAAGCTTACTTCGCAAGCTTGCTCTTGGCAAGCTCGGTGAGCTGGGTGAAAGCGGCCTGATCGCTGATGGCCATTTCTGCCAGCATCTTGCGGTTGACGGCGATGTCAGCCAGCTTCAAACCGTTCATGAAGGTGGAGTAGTTCATGCCGTTCATTTTGCAGCCTGCGGAGATACGGGTAATCCACAGACGACGGAAGTCGCGCTTCTTCAGGCGACGGCCGGTGTAGGCATAGGACAGGGACTTCATGACCTGCTCTTTTGCCATCTTAAAGTGTTTGCTTTTTGCGCCCCAGTAGCCCTTTGCGAGCTTCAGCATTTTATTTCTTCTTTTGCGCGTCATCATCGCGCCTTTAACTCTAGCCATTGTAGAAAAGCCTCCTATGTTATGAATGAAAAGATGAGGGTAGCCTCAGGTTTTATTTGTAGGGAATCATGCGCTTAATTGCGGAAGTATTGGTGGGATCCGCATAAGCGAGCTTACGGAGACCTCTCTTGCTCTTGGTGGTTTTGCCGTGGCCGTTGAGCAGGTGGGAGCGACGGGCAGAGCCGCGCTTGACGAGACCTGTCTTAGTGAGGGAAAAACGCTTTTTTGCGCCGGAGTGGGTTTTAAGCTTGATTTTTTTAATCTTCTTAGGCATTGTTGCAAACTCCTTTACTGATTCGTAGTATCCGAGGTATCGGGGGCGGTGGCTTCTGCGGCATCCTTTGCTTCCTTGGCAGCTTCCTTGGCGGCACAGACGGCATCCTTGGAAACCTTGGGGGAGAGGAACATACTCATGTGTCGTCCGTCCAGCTTGGGGTCCTTTTCCACGGTTGCATACGCGGTGCAGTCCTCGGAAAATTTGATCAGCAGACGGCGACCAATGTCGGTATGGGCCATCTCACGGCCACGGAAACGGACGGTGGCTTTCACCCTGTCCCCTTCGCTGAGGAACTTTTGCGCGTTGCGGAGCTTTACATTGAAGTCGTTGCTGTCGATACCGGGAGACATACGAACTTCTTTGATTTCCACAACATGCTGATTTTTGCGTGCCTCTTTTTCCCGCTTTGCCTGCTCGAACCGGAACTTACCGTAGTTCATGAGCTTGCAGACAGGGGGGACGGCGGTGGGAGAGATTTTGACCAGGTCTAAATCCTGCTCAGTGGCTAAGTCCATAGCCGCAGCGGTGGCCATAACGCCCAGCTGCTCGCCATCGGCGCCGATTAAGCGAATTTCCTTGTCGCGAATCTCCTCGTTGAGCTGATGAGTTGTGTTGCTGATACGAAAACACCTCCAAATTCAAAAAAACACGGATACCTGAATGGTACCCGCGTGACAAACGAAACTGACACCGTAGAAACGGTGTAGCGACGATGTTGACCTGTTTACCTAGTCGGTAAGAGGTGAGGTAGGGGGTACCCTTCCTGCTTTATTGTGCTTTGATAGTATATCAGTCTAAACCTCCTCTGTCAATCACTATTTTCATTTTTTACAAAAAGCAAATAAATTGCCCTCACGGCATTGCGTTTTCGGGGAATTCCTTTATAATGTGAGTAACACAAATTTGCAAAAAA
>JAVXKN010000103.1:0-5180 GCA_036647315.1 Oscillospiraceae bacterium
AGCCGGGGGAGGCCTACGATTTGGAAAAACTCCCCACCGTGGTGGATGGGTTTTATCAGCAGGTCAAGGAGGCCCTGGCGGGTACCGGCGTGAAGCTCTCCATTGCCACAACGGAAGGTGCCTTGGATACCACCGATCAAAAGAGCGGCCAAACCCCTCAAAATCT
Organism: Oscillospiraceae bacterium; assembly: GCA_036647315.1. Classification (GTDB taxonomy): domain Bacteria; phylum Bacillota; class Clostridia; order Oscillospirales; family Oscillospiraceae; genus JAVXKN01. Next base: position 167 of record JAVXKN010000103.1, read on the forward strand.
GGGAAAAAGTGCTGACAGAATTGTGATTTCCGCCCCGGTGAAGCCGGAGGCAAACTATGTGAAGGCATTGGAGGGAGCCGGGGCTACCGTGACGGCGAGCACCATTGTCACCCGTGTCACCACCCCCCTCACCGACAAGACCTACCCCTGGGCGGTGCTCCCGTAACTGCTCATTTCCAGATGTGAAAGGAAGAAAGTATGCCCGACGAAAAAATCTTAAAGCAGGTCCCCGAATACGAGGGGACGCTCCGCAGCCACATGGTGAAAATCCCCCGATGTATCAGCGAGTGCTCCGGCATCCGGGTTTTTGGCAGGCGGATTAAATCCTTAGCCTTTACAACGGACGTTGCCATCATCAAAAACATCAATGCCGACGCGGTGATTGCCGTTTACCCCTTTACCCCCCAACCCTCCATCACCAGAGCCATTATGATGGCGGCGGATATGCCCGTCTTTGTGGGGGTGGGCGGCGGCGTGACCCGTGGGCAGCGGGTGGTGAATTTGGCCAACGACGCGGAATACGAGGGAGCCTTCGGCGTGGTGGTGAACGCCCCCACGGAAAATGAGGTAGTGACCCAGCTGAAAAGCTGTTTGGACATTCCCGTGGTTGTCACCGTGGTGTCCGACAAAACCGACTTTGCCGCCCGACTGGCGGCAGGAGCGGATATCCTAAACGTCTCCGGTGCGCAAAAAACCCCCACAATCGTCCGCGCCATCCGCAGTCAGTTTCCCACAGTCCCCATCATCGCCACCGGCGGCCCCACGGAGGAGAGCATTTTAGAGACCATCCGTGCCGGTGCCAACGCCATTACATATACACCCCCCACCACCGGCGAGCTATTTTCTATTTCCATGGAGCATTACCGCAGAGAAAGTGATATAATCTAAGAGGGTTAGATTCCCTTCCAGTTGTCAAAACTGAAAGAGCGACAAATGGGTGCCGGTATGGCCCGATTTGCGCTCTTTCGTCAAAGTTAGCAAACCCCAAAAGAGTTTTTTGCAAATGTTTGTTTATCCTGTTGCTTTTACAGTGGCTTTGTAGTATTATCTAATTATTATAAAGGCACACTAAAAGTTTTTTAGGCAGAATCAAGGGGGAAAGGCGGTGAACAGAATGTCATTGGAAGCCATCAAACAGGTGACGGATTCAGAGCAGCTGGCCGACCAGAAGAAAGCGGCGGCAGTGGCGGAGGCGGCTCGTACCATCGCCCAGGCGCAGAAACAGGGCGAGGGGCTTTTAGAGGAAGCGCAGCAGAAGGCACAGGCGGTTGCCGCACAGAAGCTGAAGGACGCGGAGGGCCGTGCAGAGCTTGAAGCCCAGCGGGTTGAGGCGAAAACTCAGGAGGAGTGCAGCGCACTGAAGGCGGAGGCAAAGGGCAAGCTGGAGGACGCGGCAGCACTCATCATCAGGAAGGTAGTGGGAGCTTAATGTCCATTGTCAAAATGAAAAAACTGCGTGTCTTTGGCATGGCGGCGGACAGAGAGCAACTGCTGGAGGAGCTGCAGCACCTAGGCTGCGTGGAGCTTTCCGATTGCGGGGACAAGCTGACGGAGCCTGACTGGCAAAGTCTCACCCGTCCCGACGACCGGGGGGCCGCGGAGAAAAAGGGGACGCTGACCCTCCTCAATTCCGCCCTCAATGTTCTGGGGAAATACGCCAAAGAAAAAGGAACCCTGCTCCGCCGCCGCCCCGTACTCACCGAGGGGCAACTGTTCGACAAGGAGGCCCAAAAGCGGGCCCTTGCCGCCGCGGAGGAGCTGACCCAGCAAGAGAAAAAAATCGCCGCGCTTTACAGCGAGGAGAGTAAGCTAAAAAATCAAAAGCTGTCCCTGCTCCCCTTTGTGGAACTGGACGTGGCTCTGGACGAACCCTCCACTGACGAGGTTTCCGTCACCTTTGGCAGTCTCCCCCTGAAAAAGCCCCGAAACAGCCCGGAGATGCCCCTAGAGGAGGCTCTGGCGGCAGTCACCGATTTAGTCTCCCTCACCATGGCGGGGAAAGACCAAGAACTCCAGTCTCTGCTGGTGATTTGTCACCGTGAGGTGGAGGAGAGCGTCTTTGAGATTCTCAAGCAGTACGGCTTCGCCCGCTCCACCCTGCGGGACTTTTCCGGCACTGCCCGGGAAAATATCGCACAGTTAGACGAACGACTGGCCGACACGGCGGCGGAACTGGAAAACGCCAAAGCCGCCATCATAGCCCAGGCCCCCGCCCGGGACGATTTACGGCTGGGCATCGACCGGGTCACTCAGGATTTGCACCGAGAGGAAGCCCGTGGAAAGCTGTTAGAGTCCAAAGCGGTCATCTTCTTTGAGGGCTGGGTGCCGGTGCCGGATGTAGACGCTTTAGAGGCACTTTTCGCCCGGTATATCTGCTGTTGGGAGACCGAGGACCCGGTAGAGGACGAGTACCCCGACGTGCCGGTGAAGCTGAAAAGTAACGTTCTCACCAGACCCATGAACATGGTGACAGAAATGTATTCCCTGCCGTCTTACGGCGGGGTGGACCCCAACCCGCTGATGATGCCGTTCTTCGTCTTTTTCTTCGGGTTTATGTTCGCGGATTTGGGCTACGGCCTGATTCTGGCAGGGGTGTCCATTTTCGTCACCCTGTGGCTCAAGCCCAAGGGGGGCACCGGTTATCTCTTCACGCTGATGACCGAGTGCGGCATCTCCTCCGCCATTATCGGCTTCTTTACCGGCGGCTTCTTCGCCGATGCCATCAAGACCTTTAGTGGGCTTCTGGGTGTCACCATGCCGGAGATTCCCTTCCTCACGGTGAACCCGGTGTTCGACATTATGAAAGACCCCATGTTGGTGCTCATTCTCACGCTGGGCATCGGCCTTGTGCAGATTATTTTCGGCATGGGAATTCACGCCTATATGTGCATCAAAAAGGGTGCGTGGATGGACGCGATTTCCGATACCTTCGTCTGGTGGCTGGTGTTTATCGGCATCGCCGTTATGGCACTGGGCAAAGGGCCCTACGTTCTGTACGCCAGTCTCGTCGCCATTGTACTCACCCAGGGACACGGCAAAAAGGGCATCGGCGGCAAGCTCATTGGCATTGTGGGTTCCCTCTACAACAATGTCACCGGGTACTTTGGGGACGTGCTGTCCTACTCCCGATTGATGGTTATGATGCTGGCAGGCTCCGTCATCGGTCAGATTTTCAATCTTTTAGGTTCTATGCCGGGCTCAATGCTGGTATTTATCCCCATCTTCATTGTGGGGCATCTGTTCAACATGGGACTGAATGTGATTGGCACCTACGTTCACACCTCGCGTCTTCAATACCTTGAATTCTTCGGCAAGTTCTACGAGGAGGGCGGCAAGCCCTTCAAGCCCCTGCACATCAGCACAAAATATGTAGATATTAAGGAGGAACATTAAAATGGGATTCGGTGAATTTTTGAGCACCTATGGCGGTGCGTTCTTTGGCTTTCTCGGTGCCGGTTTGGCGGCAGGTCTGGCATGCGTAGGTTCTGCAAAGGGTACCGGCATCGCCGGTGAAGCGGGCGCAGGCCTTTTGTGCGAAGATCCCTCTCAGTTCTCTAAGGTTCTGATTCTTCAGGTTATCCCCGGTACACAGGGCCTGTACGGTCTGGTTATCGCCTTCTTTGCCCTCTTGCAGATGGGCGTTCTGGGCGGCGACCCCGGTGCCGTTGCCAATCTGGACGTTGCCGGCGGCCTCCGCGTGCTGGCAGCCTGCCTGCCCATGGCATTGGGCGGCCTGTTCTCCGCAATCGCACAGGGCCGCGTAGCCGCCGCCTCTGTGAACATCGTCTCCAAGAGCCCCAACGACTGGGCCAAGGGCATGGTGCTCTGCATCATCGTAGAGTTCTACGCCATCCTGTCCCTGCTCATCTCCTTCCTCATGCTGCTGAACATCGGCCTGTAAGAGGCGGGTGAAGTAAACATGAACGGGATTGAAAAAATCACCGCAAAAATCACCGCTGACGTAGACGCTGAAATTGCCGCCATCACCGGCGAGGCAAATGAAAAAGCGGCGGCAATCACCGCGGATTTCGGGGCAAAGGCCGCCAAGCTGGCGGACACCATCACCCAAAAGGGCGAGACTGCCGCGGCTCTGCGGGAGGAACGTCTGGCCTCCGTTGCCCAGCTTGAGGCGAAAAAATCCAAGCTGGGTGCCAAGCAGGAGATGGTCTCTGAGGCCTTCGATTTGGCTCTCAAAGACCTCTGCCAGCTGCCCGCAGACCAGTATGTGGACCTGCTGACCGGCTTAGTGCTGCAGGCTGTCCGCACAGGCCGTGAGGAGGTTATCTTCTCCCAGAAGGACCGCACACGGTACGGCAAAATCGTCGTCACCGCCGCCAACGACGCGCTGGCACAAAAGGTAGCCCCCAAAATGCCCCAGGAGCTGGGGGATTCCAAGGCCGCCGCCTTCATCGGCAAGCTGTTCACCGGTGCCACCGCATTTTTGGCGGGCACCGCTATGCTCACTTTGGCCGAAGAATCCAGACCCATGGCGGGTGGCGTGATTCTCCGTGACGGCAACGTGGAGACCAACTGCGCGTTTGAGACCTTAATTCATTTACAGCGTGATAAAATCGCCAACGAAGTGGCGCAGGTTTTATTCTCCTGAAAGGAGGAATCAAATTGCCCAAAACAATCAGCGATTACGACTATCTCTCGGTTTCCGCCCGGATTCACGCCATGGAAAACCGCCTTTTGACCCACGACCGCATGGAGCGGATGCTGGAGGCCCGCACGGCGGAGGAGGCGGCTAAGGTGCTCACCGAGTGCGGCTATCAGGACTTGGAGGACGTGACCCCCGTCACCATCGAGGGTGTTCTGTCGGCAGCGCGGGTGGCCCTTTATAAGGACTTGTCTACCGCCGCCCCCAACCCGCTTTTGGTGGATGTTTTCTCCATGAAGTACGATTATCACAACGCCAAGGTGCTCCTCAAAGCCCGGGCCATGGACAAGGACCCCGCCCCCCTGCTGATGGAGGCCGGCAGATACCCGGCAAAGCAGCTTCAAGAGGACTTTT
>JAVXKN010000104.1:0-5133 GCA_036647315.1 Oscillospiraceae bacterium
GGGCACCTGCCGCCGCCAAATCCTTGCAGAGGTCGCTGGTGGAGGGCAGGGTGTCAAACCGCTGTAAGTGCCAAAAATCTGCCATGGAAGTCCCTCCTTTTTTGCACAGTTTACCACAGTTTCGGGAAAAAGAAAATACCCGCTTGACAGTGGAGGTGTGCCGCTGTATTCTAATTCGAAACCAAAACCGAACCAAAACCGAACCAAAACCGAACCAAACAGATGGAGGAATCTTCTTGAAAAAAATCGACACCCGCAAATTATTGCTGGCGGCACTGTTTGCCGCGCTCACCGCCGTGGGGGCCTTTCTCCGCATCCCCTTAGGGCTTTCGGCCATTACCTTGCAGTTTTTATTCACCGCTCTGGCGGGGGTACTGTTGGGGGCAAAATACGGGGCACTGTCCCAGGCGGTCTATGTGGCACTGGGGCTGGTGGGCCTGCCGGTATTCACCCAAGGGGGCGGGCTCTCCTATCTGCTCATCCCCAGCTGCGGGTTTTTGTTCGGCCTCATTCCGGCGGCGGCGGTGATTGGTCTGCTGACGAAAAACCACCGCAAGCCTTTGGAAATCGCCGGTGCCTGCTGCGTGGGGCTGGCGGTGCTGTACTTAGTGGGTCTGCCCTACATGGCGGTGGTGCTCAACGTGTACATGGGGAAAAATCTGTCCTTTCTCGCCATTCTCACCAGCGGGATGCTGCTCTATCTGCCGGGGGACGGGCTGAAAATCGTCGTCACCGCGCTCCTTTCCAAGCCACTGCTGAAAGTCCTGTCCTAAAAGGGTGCCCATCGCCATAGACTGTAAGGAAAGCGATGGGAAAGGCAGGGAATTTGGATGGCTTACGAGGGTTCGTTGCCCATGGAGGCACCGCATTATATCACACTGGAAAACCGCAGCGCGCTGACCATCTCCGGGGTTGCGGAGGTGGAGAGCTTCGACGAGAGCACCATCGTGATGGGCACCACCTACGGGACGCTGGTTGTCCGGGGGGAGGGGCTTCACATTGAAAAGCTCAGTTTGGACGGCGGGGATATGCGGGTGGCGGGAAATGTGTCTGGTCTCACCTACGAGGACGACGGGCGGGAGCGGGGCGGATTTTTGACCCGCCTGTTCCGCTAATGGGGGTGGCATCTGCCCAGCAGGCATGGGCACTCTGCGGCGGCGTGCTGTTGGGGGGCCTGCTGGGGGTCTGCTACGATGTCTGTCGGGCGTTGCGGCGGCGGCTGCCCCTTTTGGGCACCGTGCTGGACTTTTTGTTCTTCTTCACCCTGACAGCCGCACTGCTGGCCTACTCGCTGGCGGCCACCGGCGGGTATCAACGGATTTATGTGGCGGCGGCACTTCTGTGTGGTGCCGCCCTTTATTTTCTCTTTTTGAGCCGGTATGTGGCGGCGTTCTTTGGGCTTTTGGTAGAGGGAGTTGCCCAATTACTCCACATTTTGGCCATTCCGATGGTGCTTGCGGGCCGTCTTTTCAAAAAAGTTGCAAAAAATGCAAAAAAGCACTTCCTTTTTCTGTGGGAATGGAGTAGAATAAGCTTAGTGCGTAAAGAAATGGGCGAGACCCTGTCCCAAGGACAAGGTCGGCGAGAGGGGTGGACTGCAGATGAAGATGAAAAAAGCGGGACTGCTCACAAAGCTTGTGGTGCTGGCACTGCTCATCGCCACCGCCACCACGATTCTCAATCTCCGGGCCCAGCTGGCCGGTGCTACGGTTCAGCAGCAGGAGCTGACGGAGCAAGTGGACCGGCAAAACCAGGAAAACGACGCGCTCACCGCCGCCATTGAGGACAGCGACGACCCCCAGCGGGTGGAGAGCATCGCCCGGGAGAAGCTGGGGCTTGTAGTGCCCGGCGAGATTATTTTTTACGACGCGGCGCATTAATTTGTTCCCAGGCTGTGCCCATTGCGGGGCGCGGCTTAAATTGATAGGAGGATCTGTTAGTTCATATGGAGTTGGAGTTTGGAGTCGGTTCTGTTTTAGAGGGTAAGGTCACAGGAATTACGAAATTTGGCGCGTTTGTTTCGCTGCCCGAGGGCCGCTCGGGATTGGTACACATTTCTGAGATTGCCTATTCCTACGTCAGCGAGGTAGGCGAGTTTCTCAAGGAGGGCCAAGAGGTGAAGGTGAAGGTCATCGGGATTGATGAGTCTAACCGGATTAACCTCTCCATCAAAAAGGCCCAGGATCCGCCCCCCCGTCCCGAGGGGAATTTTGCCCCCCGCCAAGGGAACTTCGCGCCTCGTCAGGGCGGCTTTGCCCCCAGACAGGGTGGGTTTGCCCCCCGTCAAGGCGGCTTTGCGCCCCGTCCCGGCGCGGCACCCAAGGAGCCTGCCAACTTTGAGGACCGCCTCAAGCAGTTCATGGCGGCATCGGACAGCAAGCTGGCCGAAATGCGCACCACGGAGCACCGCACCTCCCGCAAGGGCGGCCGCAAATAATACATAAAAAAGGAAAGGACTGCGTCCTTTCCTTTTTTAACGAAAAAAAGAGCACCCTCAAGATGAGAGTGCCCAAGAAGGCTTTTGCCTTCGGCGGGAGAGGCGGACCAAAGGATGCCCTAAGTCCGCCAAGGAATGAACGCGGGACGGGGCTGCCAATAAAAGCCCCGCTGAACCACGCATTTAGAATACTATAAATTCCATAAAATGTCAATTAGAAAGAATGTCGAAAGGGAGAATTTGCTATGCTGATTCAAAACGGCATCATCCATCCGGTGGATGGCCCGGTGATTCAAAAGGGCTTTGTAGCCACCCGTGGGGACAAAATTGCGGCGGTGGGCACCATGGAAAACCTGCCCCACGAGGACTTTGGCGAGGTGTTTGACGCTGGGGGCTGCCACGTTACCCCCGGTTTTATCGACGCACACTGCCATCTGGGGATGTTTGGGGATTCCCAAGGCTTTGAGGCGGACGACGGCAACGAGTGCACCGACCCGGTGACCCCCCAGCTCCGTGCCATTGACGCCTTAAACCCCATGGACAGGTGCTTTGAGGAGGCACGGCGGGGAGGCGTTACCGCCGTTCTCACCGGGCCGGGGAGCGCGAATCCCATCGGGGGGCAGTTTGCCGCCGTGAAAACCACGGGGCACTGGGTGAACGACATGATTTTAGCCGCCCCGGTGTCCATGAAATTCGCCATGGGGGAAAACCCCAAAACCGTCTATCACGAGCGGAAGGAAACCCCCTCCACCCGGATGGCTACCGCCGCTGTCATTCGCACCGCGCTCACCAAGGCACGGGGGTATCAGTCGCGGATGGAGCGGGCGGAGGACGCCAAGGATGTGCCCAATTTCAGCGAGAAAAACGAGTCGCTGTTGCCGGTACTGGCGGGGGAACTGCCCGTCCACATCCACGCCCACCGGGCGGACGACATCGCCACGGCGGTGCGGCTGGGGGAGGAATTCGGGCTGGACTATGTGATTGTCCACGGCACCGAGGGCTATTTGGTGGCGGAGGAGCTGAAAGCGGCGGGCTGTACCGTCATTACCGGCCCCTCCCTCTCTGACCGCTCCAAGCCGGAGCTGCGGAACATGACCATTGAGAACGCCGCCCTGCTGCAAAAAGCCGGGGTGCCTGTGGCGATTTGCACCGACCATCCGGTGATTCCCATTCAGTATTTGCCGCTGTGCGCCGGCCTTGCCGTCCGGGGTGGTATGGAGGTGGAGGCCGCCTTGGAGGCCATCACCCTCACCCCGGCGAAAATCGGGGGCCTTGAAAAGCGGATGGGGTCTCTGACCGTGGGGAAGGACGCAAACATCGTGGTGACGGCGGGGCATCCCTTTGAGATGATGAGTGAGGTAAAGCTGGTGCTGCTGGACGGCAAGGCTGTGGAGTAAAACGCTACATCTTGTAGTATTTGCACAAAATAACAGGCAATGTTTACAAATTGTTCGTGACTTTTTCGCGGAGCTGTGGTATTCTGAGAGTAGGAAATCGCCGCGGCATTTCCCAGTTCAGCTGAGAAGGAGTTGCGAAATATGAAATTTACCTTCACCGACAAGCACATCACTCTCCCCGATGCCGTCCACGCCTACGCGGAGAAAAAAGTGGGCAAGCTGGAGCGGTACTTTAAGGCGGAAACCGACGCAGCCGTTGTGTTTAGCGTCCAGAAGGACCAGAACAACGTGGAGCTGACCATCCGTTCCGCCGGCACGATTTTACGGGTGGCGGAGTCCACCTCCGATATGTTTGCTACCATCGACGCGGCGGTGGCCTCCATTGAGCGGCAGGTGCGGAAAAATAAGGCCAGACTGGAAAAACGTCTGCGCACCGATGCCTTTACCCGGACGGTGGAGGGGGTCACTTCCTTCGCCCCCGAGGAGCCGGAGGAGACTTACAAGATTGTCCGCCGGAAGAAATTTATCATGAAGCCCATGAGCGTGGAGGAGGCCGTTTTGCAGATGAATCTGCTGGACCACACCTTCTTCGCCTTCCAAAACGAGGACGACGACGGTACCTTCGCGGTGGTCTATCGCCGCAACGACGGTGGCTACGGTCTCATTGAAAACCAGTAATCAGAATCTAAAAGGTGCGCCCGCAGCAGCGGGCGCACCTTTTTTTGTTTTTTATGCCATGGTGAGGGAGAAGCGGAACTCGGTGAGGCCTTCCTCGCTGGTGACGGTGATGTTTTCCTTGTGGCTGTTGAGGATGGTTTTGACGATATAGAGCCCCAGACCCACCCCCTCCGGGTTTTGACTGCGGGAGTGGTCGGTTTTGTGGAATCGGTCGAAAATGAGGGGGAGCTCCTCCGGGGGGATGGTGTCCCCCTCGTTGCGGACGGAGACCCAGACCTTGCCGTCCTTTCCGGGGGTGACGGAGAGCCACAGGTGGCCCCCCTCGTGGGAAAATTTGATGGCGTTATCCAAGAGATTGTAGCAGACCTGGGTGATGGCATCCGGGTCGCCCCAGACCTTGGCGGGTTCCTCCGGCAAATTCGCCACCACGTCCAGCTTTTTTGTGTTGATTTTGGTCTCCAAACTCACCAGTACACGGGCCACAATCTCCACAGAGTCAAACTGCTCCTGGGCGGTGACACCCTCCTCGGATTGGAGGCGGGACACGTCCAGCATCCGGCGGACTAAGCGGGAGAGCCGGCGGGTCTCTGAGGAGATGGTGCGCAGGGAGTCCGCCTGATG
>JAVXKN010000105.1:0-5061 GCA_036647315.1 Oscillospiraceae bacterium
TATCTATAATGAGGAGCAGCAGAAAAATCAGGCACTGCGGGACGCGCTGGCGGCTGCCCAGCAGGCCAGCACCGCAAAGTCGGAATTTCTCTCCCGGATGAGCCACGAAATTCGCACACCCATGAATGCCATCATCGGTATGTCCACGCTGGCGGCGGGGTGCGTCAATGACCCGGAACAGGTGGCATCCTATCTCTCCAAGGTGGGTATTTCCGCCCGATTCTTGCTGTCACTCATCAACGATATTTTGGATATGTCCCGGATTGAGAGCGGCAAGGTGCTCATCCGTCGGGAGAAAATTCCCTTTGAGGAGTTTTTGAACGGCATCAACAGCATCTGCTACGCCCAGGCACAGCAGAAGGGCGTGGAATACGACGCGATTCTCACCAGCTTCACGGAGGACTACTATCTGGGGGATGCCATGAAGCTGCAGCAGGTGCTGGTGAATATCATCGCCAACGCCATCAAATTCACCCCTGCCGGGGGCAAGGTGCAGCTCATTGTCCACCAAGAAAAAATCAGTCAAGACGAAGCCCAGATGAGATTCACCGTCAATGACACGGGCATCGGCATCCGGGAGGACTTCCTCCCCCATATTTTCGAGCCCTTTGAGCAGGCCCATTCCGGGTCTACCTCCCCTTACAGCGGCACCGGGCTGGGGCTTGCCATCTGCAAAAACATGGTGGACCTGATGGGGGGCAAAATCAGTATCAACAGCATTGAAAACGTGGGCAGCGAGTTCATTGTTGAGGTGAAGCTGGGCATTTCTGAAGAGAGCCGGCGGCGGGAACAGCTGCACCTGCGGGTGCCGCTCCAAAGTCTCAAGGCCCTCATTGTAGACGACGACATTGTCATCTGCCAGCACACCCAAAAGGTGCTCACCGACATGAGCCTCACCGCGGAATACGCGATTTCCGGTGCCAAAGCGGTGGAGACTGTCCGGGAGAAATGGGCGCGAAAGGCTTTTTATGACCTGATTCTGGTGGACTGGAAGATGCCGGATATGGACGGCATTGAGACCACCCGTGAAATCCGCAAAATCGTGGGACCCGACGTGACGATTATCATTATGACCGCCTACGATTGGGCCGCCATTGAGGTGGAGGCCAAGCAGGCGGGTGTCAACATGCTCATTTCCAAGCCGCTCTTCAAGACCTCCCTCTGCTCGGTATTTGAAACGCTTTACGGCCGGGAGCAGGAGAAAAAGCAGCTGATTCCCCACCATGATTATGACTTTACAGGCAAACGGATCCTGCTGGTGGAGGACCATCTGCTCAACGTAGAGGTCGCCAAAAAGATGCTCAACGTGAAGCACATGGAGGTTGAGGTAGCGGAAAACGGACTGCGCGCTCTGGAGGACTTTGCCCAGCAGAACGCGGGCTACTACGATGCCATTCTCATGGATATTCGGATGCCGGTGATGGACGGACTCACCGCCGCAAAATCCATCCGTCAGATGCACAAAGCCGACGCAAAAACCATCCCCATCATCGCCATGACCGCCAATGCCTTTGAGGAAGACATTGAGAAAACCAAAGCGGCGGGCATGAACGCACACTTAGCAAAACCGATTGAGCCGGAGCTTTTATACCAGACCATCGAACGCTTTTTACAAAGCGAGGAATGATAAAATGAAAAAACTGGCGGAAATACAGGAACATCTCATGGGCCTTGGTCTCCCCATCGGGCTGGTGATTGCGGAGGCTAGCCCCACACTGCCCATTATCTGCGTCAACGATATGTTTGTGGAAATGCTGGGCTTTGACAGCCAGGAAGAGCTTATCGCCGCCTTTCACAACTCGTCCTGGGCCTTTGTGTCGCCCTTAGATACGGCGCGGCTCACCCACTATGCTGCCACCCGACTGGGCACCACCAAGGCCTATACCATTGTTTACCGCGCGCAGCGCAAGGACGGCAGCTTCATCTGGGTCAACCAGAATTCCCGACACGACACGGACGAAAACGGCCGTGAGATTATTTTTGCCTACTGCACTGATATTACCGCGCAAAAACAGACGGAGCAGGCGTTGCGGCAGAGTGAACTGCGCTATGCTACCGCTGTCAATGCGTCTAACATCAACATCTGGGAGTACACCTACGCAACGGACTCCATGGAGATTTTCTCCACCTCACCCCGCGCCAATCCCAAAGAGAACATCATCTCCCCCTACATTCAGACGGCAATCAGCGAGGGGCACATCCGTGAGGACTGCGCCCCGATACTCATCGGCATGATTGAAAAGCTGAAAGCCGGTGCCAAAGAAGTGACCGCTGACCTGTGGATTCGGCAGGAGCGAACTGACCCATTTTGGTGTGAGCACGTCATTTACACCAATGAGTTTGACGAGGTGGGCAAGCCGGTCAAGGCCTACTGCGTGGGCCGAGATATTACCCGGGAAAAAGAGGCAGAAAAGCGGTATCGGGACGAGCTGTCCTACCGGGAGGCTATGCAGAAGGCCACCATGGCCTCCATCAATGTCAACCTGACCCAAAACGTCATTCTGGACTACAAGAGCATTTTCCCGGAAGTAACCGCCCACATGGCCGCCGCGAAAACTGCCCAGGAATACTTTACCCAGGTGTCTACCGAGCTGACCACCTCGGAGATGGAGCAGCAATGCGCGGCACTGTTCAATCGGGATGCCATGCTCCAGCATTTCACCAACGGCGAAACCACGCTGGTACTGGAGGTTACGCGAAAGATTGAGGGGCGCAACTACTGGACCGTGCTCACCGCCCACATGATGAAGAAGGAGGACACCAACGAGGTGGTGGCCTTCCTCTACTCCACCGATATCACCAACGAACGCACCCTGCAAAACGTTATGAACGCCATTGCCAAGACCGACTATGACTTTTTGGTGGTGGTGGATGCTCTGCGGGACTCCGCGGTGCGGTACAGCGAGCGAAATTACAGCAACCACTACGCCCAGGAGAGTGCCCATTTTGAAGCGGAAACCCAGCGGTATGCGTGTCAGTATGTCCGCAAGGAGGACGTAGAGTCGGTGTCTACCGCACTGAAAATGGCAACAATCCTGAAGCATTTGGATGAGGACGGGACATACAGCGTTTTTTATGGGATGTTGGCCCTTGACGGCTCACTGCGCAATAAACAGCTGCGGTTTAGCTACATTGACCGAGAGGCCAAAATTTTCTTAATGACACGAGTGGATATTACAGCCGCCATGGCGGAGCAGGAAAAACGAAACCGGCAACTGACGGAGGCCGTTGAGATGGCCCAGCACGCCAACGCCGCCAAGTCGGAATTCCTCTCCCGCATCAGCCACGAAATCCGCACACCTATGAACGCCATCATCGGCATGTCTGAAATCGCGCTGCAGAGCCTGGACGACAAGGCCACGGTGGAGGAGAGCATCGACAAGTCGCTCTACGCGTCCCAGTATCTGCTGCTCCTCATCAACGATATTTTGGATATGTCCCGCATTGAGAGCGGCAAGGTACTGCTGACAAGCGAAGTGATTGTCTGCAAAAAGTTTTTGGATGCCATCAACACCATCATTGGTGCCCAGGCGGAGGCCAAGGGCGTACACTATGCCATCACTGAATTTCAGGGCCACCACGACAGCTATTTGGGTGACAGCGTACGTCTGCAACAGATTCTCATCAATGTTCTCTCCAACGCCGTCAAATTCACCCCAAAGGGGGGTACCGTCCGCCTGGATATCTCACAAGTGGAGGCCGACCAAAAGCGCACCATGCTGTCCTTCAAAATCAGCGATACGGGCATCGGCATCAGTCAGGCGTTTCTCCCCAAGCTTTTTGAGCCCTTCTCCCAGGAGCACAGCGGCTCCACCTCCAGTTACGGCGGCAGCGGACTGGGCCTTGCCATCTCCAAAAATTTGGCCCAACTCATGGGGGGCGATATTTTCGTGGAGAGCACTTTGGGCGTGGGCACCACCTTTACGGTGAGAATTCCTCTGGAAATTCCCACGGATTCCCCGGAACAGCTCTTTGCCACCCCCTGCCTCCCCCCTGCCGAATACGACTTCACCGGCAAACGATTTTTGCTGGTGGAGGACCATCAGCTCAATATCATGGTCGCCACCAAGCTGCTGGAATTTAAGCACGCCACAGTGGACGTGGCGGAGAACGGGGAAATTGCCCTCGACCTGTTCACCAAGGCCCCTGAGGGCACCTACGACGCGGTACTCATGGATATCAGAATGCCTGTTATGGACGGGCTGGAGGCCACCCGGCGCATCCGGGGACTGGACAGTCTCTGGGCCAAACAGGTGCCCATTATCGCCATGTCTGCCAACGCCTTTGACGAGGATGTCACCAAATCCAAGCAGGTGGGGATGAACGCCCATCTGGCAAAACCCATCGATTCGGAGCTGCTATACCACACCTTGGAAGAGCTCACATCGCAGAAAGGCGGACAGACAGATGGATGATTTTTTAGTGCATTTGAAGGACTATGGCGGCGATATGGAGGGGGCTATGGTCCGCTTCGTGGGGGACACAGACCTTTATAAGACCTGTTTCGCAACTTTTTTGGCGGATGTGGCCTTCCCGGATTTGGGTATTGCCCTGCAGGCGGCGGATTACAAGCGGGCCTTTGAGTGCGCCCATACCCTCAAGGGGGTTGTGGGCAACATGGGACTCACCCCGCTCTACACGGTGATTTGCCACATGGTGGAGAACTTGCGGAGCCAGGATTACAGCCAGCTCGACACGGACTATGCGGAAATCTTGCGCCAGCTGGAGTTTTTGAAGACGCTGGCGTAATCTTCCGCAAATTGCGTCAGGTGTGGAAATTTCATTGACAAACACCCGCAAAGTGGGGTACTATCTAGGTATCATAACGACAGAGGTGGTGGGCCTAATGGCCGTTTCAAAGGCACAGCAGCAGGCGACTGCGAAATACGTCAAAAACGCCTATGACAGAATTGAGGTCAAGGTACCCAAGGGAGACAAGGACGCCATTTTGCTCCACGCGGAAATTCGGGACGGCAGTTTGAACAAATTTATGAACCGCGCCATCGCCGAGACCATGGCCCGGGACGGCAGACCTTAACGGAACATTTTTCCAAATGAGTG
>JAVXKN010000106.1:0-4933 GCA_036647315.1 Oscillospiraceae bacterium
CATGGTGAATTGGTGGAAGAAGGTGGTGTACCGAATCACGTCCACATAGGGGTGCTCGGCGATGAACTTCCGCAGACGCTCCATGGTGTACTTGTGGGTTTTGGGCTGGCGAACGTCGAAGGTAATCTGGTGCTCAAAGTCTTTCCAGTCGTTGGTGACGGCGTTGTACATATGCACCGGGTCCCAGATGAGATAGGCGAGAAAACTCACCGTATAATCGTGGAAGGGTGCTACGCTCCGTATTGTGACGCAGCCGGTAGCATCGCTGTATTCCCAGTCCTTTACGGGCACAGGGGTGCCGGCGGTACGGTCCATGACCTCCCACCATCTTTGAATGTCGTCCCGGGTATTCACCGACAAAAGCTCCGGGGAAATGCCCCGCATTAAGGGGATTTCCAGGGTGCTTCCCGTGGCGGTGTGGAACCCGGTCATGATGTAGCACTGCTGGACTTCCTCCGGGTTTGCTTTGGCCCAGGCGTTGTCTTTCCGGGTGGTGTAGTAGGTGGAGTAGACCTTGGCATCTACGCTTTTCAGCTGTTCGGGATAGTCGGTGCCGTCGCAGTCGCGGATGGCATCAGCCCCCCAACGCTCCAGTAATTCTAGGGTTTCGGGCACAACATCCACATCGGTAGGAATCGTGACCCTACCGCTGTTTTTAGAATCTCTTGTCATGGAGAAGCGCATCCTCTCATGGTAAATTAGTTTTGGAGCGGGGAAAGGGGTAGCGCGAAGCTACCCCTTGACACCGCCGGCGGTAATGCCCGCAATAATCTTTTCAGACAGACAGATATAGAGGAAGAAGGTGGGGAGGAACACGATGACCACGGCGGCAAACATGCCCGCCCAGTCGCCGGTGTACTTCATGGAGTTAATCATGGAGTACAAGCCCACCGCCACCGGTCGCATCTTGTCGCTGTTGGCGAAGATGAGTGACAGGAAGTATTCATTCCAAATATTGATGAAGTTGAAGATGGTAACAGTGATAATGCCGGGCTGTGCCATGGGGAGCATGATTTTCCAAAAGGTTTTGGAGGGGGGACAGCCGTCAATGGCCGCCGCTTCCTCGAAACTTCGTGAGAGGTTGGCGAAGAAACTGAGGAGGAAAATCGTGGTGTAGGGCACGTTGATGCCGATGTACAAAAACAAGAGTATTAACCTGTTTTTAAGACCGTTATCCACCAGATTGAGCTGTGCTGCCGAGCAGAACAGGGGGAGCACAATCATGGCTACCGGCACGCCCATGGCACCCACGAAGCCCGCCTGCATGGCCTTGTTACCCAGGAAGGTGTAACGGGCCAGCACATAGGCGCAGGGGGCGCAGATGAGAATGAGGGCGGAGCAGGAAATCAGAGAGTACACCAGAGAGTTCGTGAAGATCACGGAGACGTTCTGGCTGCTCCACGCCTTAGCGTAGTTTTCAAAGTGGAGGCCGGTGGGGAACTGAAGGGTCTGGCCGTTGAAAATCTCGGTGGTCTTCACTAAGCTGGCGCAGAACACCCAGCCCAAAAGAGCGAAGGTGAACAGCACCCAGACGATGATGATAATGTACCCGGGCAGGAGTTTGGCCTCCTTGCGGAGGTTTAGGGGGCGGATGGGAGCACGCACTTTTTTCTTGCGTTTGGCTTTCAGATCGTCCATAAAGTCTTTCATCGTGATTCCCCCTTCCTTAAACTTCTAGGTCGTCGTCCTTGAGTGCCTTGTTGCACACAAAGAAGACAATGACCACGAAGATCGCCAGCAGAACGCCGATGGCGGCACCCAGACCCGCGTTACGCTCTGTGACGGTGTTGCCGGAGCCGAAGGTCTGCATGTACAGATAGACAAGCGGCGTAATGACGCTGGTATCTGTGGTGACAGACGAGAACAGCTGGCTCCACACGAAGAAGCCTACGCAGGAGATGGACCACATGGTGATGTTGGTTTTGAACACGCCTTTAATCAGGGGCAGGGTGATGTGGGTAAACTGCTTAATCTTGTTGGCACCGTCGATGGTGGCGGCCTCGTAGTAGTCCGTGTTAATCCGCTCGATGCCGGCAAGGAAAATCAGCATATGGTAGCCCACCATGCCGAAGCAGTAGGCGATGAGCAGCGCCCAGAACTTGTGGTCAGCGTCCAACCACTGGATGCTTGCCAGCCCGTCCAAGCCCAGCTTGGTAAAGAAGTTTTTCAGCATACCGAACTGGGGGCTGTAAACGTATTGCAGCCACATGGTCGCCAGTGCCACAGCGGAGACAATATTGGGCAGGTAAATGACGGCTCTAAAGAACCGCTTGCCCCGAATACCGCTGGACAGAATGACTGCGAATAAGAGCGCGAGGCTCAGGACGATAATGCCGCCCACCAGCCAGATGCGCAGTAGATTCCAAAGTGAGGTGCGGAATAGACCTGTGGAAATGAGCTTTGCGTAGTTGTCGAACCCGACAAACGTCCACTCGCCCATTTTAGCCGTTACATTTCCGATGTTATAAAGGCTCATCATGATGGTACGGATAATAGGATAAACAAAGGTTACAACGAAGAAAATCAGTGCCGGCAACACAAACCGGACAATCATGCTCTTGTTCTTTTTCATTGGGGAGGTCACCTCCTAAAACATGGTGCAAAACACGATAAACGAAACAGGGTACCTATAAAATCGGGGAACAGGGCTTGGCTCTTTTATAAATTCAAAAAGCGGCGGCTCTCGCCGCCGCTTTTTGAAACGCTATGAAATTTTAAGGCTACAATTAGCCTGCTGCTTTTTGCATGTTGGCGACGAACTCGTCAGCTGTGATGGAACCACCGCAGAGCTTCAGGGCGTTCTCTTTGATGATAGCGGTCATGTCGTTGTTGGACTCAACGCCTGCGGCCCAAGACCAACGGGTGGTGAGAGCTGCCATGACGGGCTGAACGTTCTTCAGCAGGGAAGGCCACTCGGTGTTGGCACTGTCGGCGGGGATGCCGATGGACAGCTTGCTCAGGTTTGCATCGTGCTCGCCCTTGGTGAAGTACTGAATGAGCTGGAAGGCTTCGTCAGCAACTTCGGTCTTGGCATTGATAGCAAAGACCTGTGCGCCGAAGTTGGCGGTCTCTGCGCCGTTGACGCCGTTCTCAAGGGTGGGATATGCGAAGCAGCCCCAGTCGATGGTGTCGCCGGCTACGCCGTAGACTTCGTTGGGCATCCAGCTGCCGTCTAAGTACATAGCGGCCTTGCCGGTTGCAAGCTCAGTGTTCTGGCCGGCGGGGAAAGCGTTACCGGCAATGTTGGGGGAGAAATAGCCCTTAGAGGCCAACTCGCCATACTCTTTTGCAAACTGTGCGACAGCGGGATCGTCCCACTTGCCGTCGTTGACGATGGAGCGGACGCCCTCTTCACCAACCAGGCGGGCCAAGTGATAGCCGACCATGGAGGTCATGTAGGCATCGTCGCAGGTGATGGGAATGACACCGGAGTCCTTCAGCTTCTGGCAGACATCCAGGAACTCGGCCCAGGTCTTGGGCTCTGCAGTGATGCCGGCGGCCTCAAAGAGACCCTTGTTGTAGAAGAAGTTGAAGACGTTGGGCTGATAGGGGATGGTCTTCAGGGAGCCGCCTGCTGCGTCGCGGCAAGCCTGGATCAGGCCGGGGTTAGCGGTCTTCTCGTAGTCGTACTTCTTGGAGAGCTCTTCCAGATCGAAGAGGTAGGGAGCAAAGGTGGTGTTGACGCGGTCGATGTCCTCGTCGAAGAGGTCAATGACCTGGCCTGCGTCCAGTGCGGGCTGAAGGCCCTCACGGATGCCGGTACGGCCCTTAAACTGCAGGTCGACTTTGATGCCGGTGTCGGCGGTGAAAGCATCCACAGCGGCCTTCAGAGCCTGGCCCTGTGCCTCAGAGGATTCCCACATGGACCAATAGACAACGGTCTTGTCGGAAGCGGGGGCGTCGCCACCGCCAGCGGGGGCGGGCTCCTTGGGTCCGCAACCTGCGAACAGGGAAACCATGAGAACGGATGCCAGTGCAAGCGATAATACTCTTTTTTTCATGTTTTCTATACCTCCAATATTTTTTGGAACCACCAGCGGCCCTAACCGCCGTTATGGTACTTTAAGTATAGCGTTTCTGGGCCGCATAGCAAGGATAATCTTGCCTGTATTTTTAGTTTTCTTGCTTTTTTCACGTTTTGCTGTATAAATAACCAAATTTTAGGACGGTATTTGTGCAAGTTGCCCATCAATTCACCCTAACGATTATTTAGTTGTGCTTTTTATCTTTTGGTTGTTTCCCTTTTTCATGGATTGCACTATTTCTCCATCCGTATTATAATGTAGAAAAGACAACATTTGCAGAGTGACGCAAGAAAGATAAAGAGGGGGCGTGGTTTTATGAGCAACAAACACTATGAATTGGAGCGGGAGGTCGCCCCCTCCATTTCCGTCCTCCCCCCCAATCGGGCAAAACTCCTCTACATCAGCACCGCCCGCTACGGCGGCGACTGGCACAGCATGATGCACGCCCACGCCTGCACGGAGCTTTTTTATGTGGTAGGCGGCATGGGGCAGTTCAAAATCGGCGGTCAGATGTTGCCCGTAGGGGTGGACGATTTGGTGGTGGTGAATCCCGACGTGGAGCACACCGAGGTGAGCCTCAATTCAAGCCCCTTAGAGTACATCGTCCTAGGGGTGGAGGGGCTGGAATTCTCCCCCATGGATGAGGACGAGGACCGGTACTGCGTGGTGAATCTCTCCGCCGGCCGGGAGGATGTGCTCCTCTATTTAAGGAGCATTTTGCGGGAGATTGAGCACAAGGCCGAGGGGTACGAAACCGTCTGTCAAAACCTCTTAGAGGTGCTCCTTATCCGGCTGTTCCGCCGGACGGAGTTCTCCCTCATCTTAACGCCGCCCAACCTGCGGGTCTCCAAAGAATGTGCCTCCGCCCACCGCTATATTGACGCTCATTTTAAGGAGAACATCACGCT
>JAVXKN010000107.1:0-4912 GCA_036647315.1 Oscillospiraceae bacterium
CGGAGCCGAAATCATCCAGAGAGAGGAGGAACCCCTCCCCATGGAGCACGTTGAGAATTTTAATCAGCTTGTCCAAATTGGTGTAGACCAGGTTTTCGGTAATCTCCAATTCAATGAGCCCGGCGGGGACGTTTTGCATCGCCAATTTGCCCAAAATCGTCTCCACATAGTTGGGGCTGTACATATATCGCCGTGACTGATTGATGGAAACCGGCACCACGGGGGACCCCCGATCCAGCTGCTCCCGCTGGAAAGCGCACAGCTGCTCCAGCATTGACAAATCCATGTGGTAGATGGCACTGGACTGCTCAAAGAGGGGGATGAAGTCGTTGGGCATGATGATGGTGCCGTCCGGCTGTACCCATCGAACCAGTGCCTCGCCCCCCACGATTTTTTCAGTGAGAAGGTCGTATTTCGGCTGGATGTAGAGTTTGAACTCGCCGTTTTCCAACGCCCCGGGCATGGCTTTTTCCAGCTCCGCATCCCGGTCGATTTTGCGCTGCATCTCGCCGTCATAAATGGCAATTTCCGACTCGTTACCGGCCTTTGCCGCCTTGCGGGCACTGTTGGACTTTTCAATGGCGGTCATAATGTCGGTGTCTTCCTCGGTCATTTCATACACGCCAAAGGCCATCTGCGCGGAATAGTACCCGCCGGAGGGCGGCTGCCAGGCGGAAATTTGCTGGCGCAGTGACTCAATTACGCTGCGCAGATGTGCCGCGTCCTCCACACTGAAAAACAGCAGCAGGAACTGGTCTGTCCCAACCCGCGTATAGGTTTCGCCCTTTTTCAAAACCGCCTTGAGGCACTTGACAATGTGCAGCAGCAGCTGGTTGCCCGCCTCGTAGCCCAAGTCACGGTTGAGGTAGCGGAACCGCTTTACGTCGAAGTTTAGAAGGGTGTACCGCTGTGGGCCGTATTGTCGGAACAGGGCCCTCGCATCCAGCTTAAACCGTTCGGTGTTAGACGCGCCGGTGAGGGGGTCGTAATAGGCCAGCTTTACGATTTTTGCGTTGGCTTTTTTCTCCGCCAGTACTACATAAAGAGCCGCCAAGGCAAGCAGGACAGAGATGATGGCCAGCAGCACCACCGTGAGAAAAATCACCTTCTGGGACCGCTCAAATACGATGGTAGAGGGGAGGGAGGCCACTAAAAACCAGTCGTTGCCGTCCTCAATGGGGGCATAGGCGAAAAAGCGGTTTTCCGCTTTCATCACCAGATGGGACACCCCGGGGGTCCGGGTTTTCAAATGCTCCCGAAACCGCTCCAGCTCCACGTCACGAGTTCTTTCAGCTGCAACTTCCAGCATATTGCTGTTGATGCGATTGGCCACAGGGTGGAGCAGCACATCGGAATTGGCGTTGACGATAAACGCCAGCCCGCTCTCATGGTAGAAGGAGATATCAATCCGCTCCGTCAGCTTATTCAGCTCATAGCCGGAAAACAGGACGCTTACCACCTTGCCGTCATGGAAAACCGGCACGGCGTAGACAATCCCCGGCGTGACCCCGTCCACCTTGTCAATGATGGGCTGGGAGAGGGCCCGTTTTCCCTGCACTGCCGACTGAAAAAATTCCCGGTCCGACACGGAGAATTGGTACCCGTCGCTGGCGGTGGCGTTGCCCTCCAAGTCCACGATGGCAATGCGGAAAAGTCCGAATTTATTGGCCTGTTGCTTAATACGGGCCATTTTTTTTGCCATGGAAATGTCCGGGTCGGAGATGATGCCGTCCGACAAAACTTCCAGTATATCAAAGTCCCGGGCAATCTGCCGCTGCACCGAGGCCGCCCCCTGAGTGGCAACCTCCGAAAGGTGCATCTGAGATTCCTGGGCGAGTAAATCCGTGATGTAGCGGGCATAAAGTATGCCCAGTAGAATAAACACCGCCGCCGCTAAAGTCGCGAAAACAAGGGTTTTCTTACTTTTGTCACTCATGAATTACACCAACACCCATCTGCTTGTCGTTGAATACAATATGTTTATTCTACCATGTAAAAGTCTCCATGACAACAATTAAAAAGGAAATTTGATGGTATTTTGGGAGAAATAAGCGGAATTTGCCGCGGATAGCGGTAGCTTTTCATAGGGTGAGATGATACAATACAAAAAAGCCCGCCGCAAACAGTTTGCAGCGGGGCAGGGAAGGGGAGCACGAGATGAAACAGCGGCAAAGAACTGCGGTGGCGCGGAGGGGGCTGGCTCTGCTCCTCGCGCTCTTCATGGCACTGGGCAGCCTGTCAGTTTCCGCCACCGACACCGTGCCCGAGGAATGGGACGTGGCCATCAGCCTCATGGAGCACTACAACGCGGGTGAGCCGGAAGTACGCGTGCCCGCCAGTAGAGAACTGGATGATAGCGCGCTTTTAATCTGCGTCAGCGCAATGATCCCGGAAAAATGTTCGCTCTGCACCGGGTGGGTGACAAGTAAGGGTGTCAAAAAGTCCTTTCGGTACTATCTGAAGTCCAAGGATGGCGAAAATGAAGCCGCCGCCCTCCAAAAAGCCAAGGAGTTGTCCGCCGCGCTGGTTACTCCGTCCATGTCCCGCCGTGAAATACTCCGTGCCTTTCACGACGAGATGATCCTCACCACCGTCTACGATACCCCGGTGCTGGCTACCGGCATGACCGCGGACACAGTCTCTTCCTACTCCACCGCCGGCCCCCTGCTCAATGGCCGTGCCGTGTGCGACGGGTACAGCTCCGCCATGATTGCACTGTGCAATACCGTGGGGATTCCCTGCTACAAAATCGAATCCCAGACCATGAACCACGCTTGGGTAGGCGTTTTCGACGAGGAGGGCAACCTCTGCTTTATTGATGCCACCTACGATGACCCCATGCCCGACCGCCCCGGTGTGGCCGGTAAGGACTACTTTATGCTGACAGCGGAGCAGATAATTGCCAAGGGCCACCGGTTCGATACCGCCGACCAGCCGGGCATGACGTTGGAGGATTATGACCGCTTTGCGCGCTATGCCACCCAGCGGCGCGGCATGAGCATCACAGAACCCAAGCCCACCGCCGACAAAACCGCTGCGGATGCCCTGCATACTTTGGGGATGTTCAACGGGAGCGACAAGGGCTACGAGTTGGAGCGCACCCCCACCAGAAACGAAATGGCCGTCATGCTCACCCGCATATTAGGCGGCGAGGAGGAGGCACTCAAAAACCCGGTGATTCCGCCCTTTACCGACTGCGTTCCATGGGCACAGCCCTATATCGGCTATCTGTACAGCAGGGGCCTTGTGTCCGGCCAATCGCCTACCGCCTTTGGCGGCAGTTCCCCCACGGGACTGAGGGACTACGCCACCGTGCTGCTGCGGTGCCTGGGCTATTCCGACAAATCGGGAGGGGACTTCACCTGGTCCACCGCGGACCAAATGGCAAAAACCTTGAAGCTTCTCGATAAAACCGCGCCGGAGAGCGGGGCATTTACCAGAGGTGCCCTTGCGGTTATGACCGTCAATATGCTCCGCACCAGCCCCAAAAATGGCACAGAGGACTATCTCACCGGTCTGATGAAACTGGCCCCAGTGTCCCCGGAAGCACTGACGGAATTTCACCGTCTGGTGGACAGACTAGAGAGCATTTAAGCTATCAGAACCCGCTAAAAAAGGCTATGGACTGTTTTGTCCATAGCCTTTTTGTCTGTTTTATACGCCGGGGCAACTACCCAATCAGTTGTGTAAATTCCACAGATTCCATGGGTTTGGCGTAATAGTAGCCCTGCACCATGTCGCAGCCCAGCTCCCGCAGAAAATCAATCTGCTGCTGCACTTCTACGCCCTCGGCCACAATGCGGATGCCCAGTTCCTCCGCCATACGGATGACGTTCCCCACCACGATTTTCGACCGCTCCGGGTCCTTCTGGTTTGTGAAAAAACTGCCGTCCATCTTGATGATGTCCACCGGCAAATCCTTCAGCATCCCCAGAGAGGAATAGCCGCTGCCAAAGTCGTCCATAGACATGGTAAAACCGTTCTGGTGCAAGTCATTGAGGAGAATCCGTAGCGTCTCAATGTTGTCGTAAATAGCGGTTTCGGTGATTTCAATCTCAATCCATTTTCGGTCAATGCCCACGCTGTCCACCACCTGACACAGCTCCCGCACAAACTTGCGATTGCCCAGGTGGAGCCTTGAAAAGTTGACGGAGACAGGCACCGGCGTAATTCCCGCCTCAATCCAGTCCCGAATGATACAGCACACGTTGTAGAGGGCGTGGAAGTCCACTTTGGTGATAAAGCCGTTCCGCTCCAAAACGGAGATAAAGGCACCGGGTAGGAACAAATCCGTATTTTCATTCTTCCAGCGGGTCAGTGCCTCCGCGCCGCAGATGGTGCCGGTGTCCAGCCGATATTTGGGCTGGAGATAGGCGATAAACTCGCCTGTCTCCAAGGCGTGGGCCATCTTGTTTTCAATCTCTTTGGTGTGGAGTGCCTTTTGAATCATGGTGTCGTCGTAGATGATGTATTTCCGGGACTTGTCCAGCTTGGCGGCCTTGTGGGCCACGTTGACCCGCTCAAACAAATCCTTTACGCCCAAAGTCTCCAAATCCGTAGGCTCAATGACGTAAATACCATAGGCGAAGGTGAATTTGAAGGTAAAGTGCCTGCCCAACGCGGCGTAAAAATTGCGGACAAAGCTCTCATAAATGGCGGAGACAGGCTGACTGTCGTCCATAGAGAAGAGTGCCACAAACTCATCGTTAAATACCCGGGCGAAAATTTCGTCCTCATTTCGGACTGTCTGCCCGATGGCACGCGCCAACCGCCGCAGAATGTCATCGCCCTTTTGGTAGCCGTAAAGCTGATTGATCAGCTTAAAGTTTTCAATGTCCAGTTTCACCAGCAAATGCTGCCGGTCAGGCTGTTTTGTGAGAATTTCCTGAACATCCATCTGAAATTTATAGAG
>JAVXKN010000108.1:0-4869 GCA_036647315.1 Oscillospiraceae bacterium
TGGACAGCAATCCGCCCGATGTCCGCGTTGGGATAGCCGCGAAACCGCACCAGCTCCAGTGCCTGACGGCCGTTCAGATGCTGCTGTCCCTCTTTGAGGTCGATGATAAAGCCGCCGCCGTCGTTGTGGTACATATCCTGTGGCACATAGAAGTCGATGCCACCCACCGCTTTTACCACCGCCTGAAAGGCATTGAGGTCAATCTGAATGTAGTGGTCGATGGGGATGCCCAAAAGGGTGGAGACTTCGGTTTTCACTTCGTCAATGCCGCCGGAACCGAAGGCACCGTTGATTTTCTTCACCGTGCGGCGAACGTCCACCAAAGTGTCACGGGGGACGGACACCAGACCCACCTGCTTGTTTTTCACATCGTAGGAGGCCACCATAATGGTGTCCGCGTTGCCGTGTCCGTCGTCGCAACCCATGAGCAGAAAGGTGTGAAACTGCTTTTTCCGCTCCGGGGTTGTGAGACTCTCGTCACCTGCGGTATCAGGATTATCCGTGGCGGGGGTAGCGTCCGGGGAAACTACCACCGGGGGTGCCACCTCCGGCTCTTTTACAAAGGCGGTGTAGGCAAAAAAGAGGGCCACCACCAGCGCGGAGGTGACGAGCGTCACCCGATAGGCAATTTGGAAGATATGGCCCAGAGGCGTTTTGGTGGAGTGCTTTTTCTGATGAGGGTTATTCAAAGGGGTGACACCTTATCTCTTGTAAAATCTGAAGCCTTTTCAGTATACAAACTTTCGGCAAATAGCGCAAGAGAAAGTTCCTTAAGGTTTTCTAAAGCTTGTCCCAAATAATAAATTGCTCTATAATTCGCTTAAAGTTTCTTGCGCTTTCAAAAAAACGTGGTATAATAAACGCTACAAAGTACCTAGGATATGGAAGGAAGATTTTTTGCATGAAAAAAAGACTTTTGGCACTGTCTCTCGCCCTGTGTATGGCGTTTGGACTGACCGCCTGTAAGCCCGCAGCCCCGGAAGTAACCCCTACCGCTACGCCCACCGCCACCCCCGCCGAAAAAGCCGTTGGCCAAACCCGCTACCCCACCGGCGAAAGCACTGAATAAAATAGGCCGTAGCTTTTTATTCCCCACAGTCAAAAAAATCCCTCCCTTGCCCTTAGTGTGGCAAGGAGAGGGATTTTTTATGCTTATTTGATGAGGTCCTGCACCACGGCACCTGCCAGCAGAAACCCCGCCACCGGCGGCACCCAAGGTGCGCTGGCAGGGATGGTGCGGCGGCCGGGGGGCGGTGCTTCGCACTCTGACGTGGGGGTGAAAAGGGGCTGGGAGAGCTCCGGGGAAAAGACGACCTTGTGGTGCAAAATCCCCCGCACCCGCAGCTCCTTGCGGATAATGCGTGCCAGCGGACAGCCCTCTGTTTTGGCAATGTCCGTGACGGAAAACTGGGCGGGGTCCAGCTTGTTGCCCGTCCCCAGAGCGGAGATGATGGGGATGCCCCGCTCCAGCGCCGTCTGAATCAAATCCAGCTTGCAGGAGACCAGGTCGATGGCGTCCACGATGTAATCGTAATGCGTCCCGAAGAAGGTTTCTCGGTTTTCTCCCTCATAGCGGCTGACAAGGGGATGGACTTTACAGTCCTTTGACAGACAGGCAATCCGCTCTGCCATGGCAATAGCTTTCTCCTGCCCGATGGTAGCGTAGGTGGCCTCAACCTGACGGTTTAAGTTGCTGGGGCTCACCGCATCGCTGTCAATCACCGTCAGCTCCCCAATGCCGGAACGTGCCAAAGCCTCACAGCACCAGCTACCCACGCCCCCCAGGCCGAAGACCGCCACATGGCTTTTTGCCAAAATCTCCATAGCGCGGGGGCCCAGTAGCATTTCCGTGCGTAAAAATTGTTCGTCCATAGCTGCCTCCAATAAAAAGTGGGCGGAGCGTTAACGCTCCGCCCACCGGATTGCAGAAGTATTAGCGGTCTACATACTTGAGGCCGTCTGCGTCCACGGCTTCCAGACCCTTTTGCAAATCGTCCATCCAGGTCTTGGTGCGCTCATCGCCCATGGTCTTGCTGGCGGCACCCTGCCACTCGGGCAGCTCCCAGCTCTGGAAGTAGATGAGGTGCCAGCCCTCTTGGCCTGCCTGGGGATTTTCTACCAGACCCAAATCGCCCTCTTTGCGAGCAGCGTCGAAGATCCAGTCGTTAAAGCCGGTAAACATATAGTCTTTCTTGACCTTCTCGTAAAGGCCGCCCTTGGTGTTGGAACCGCCGTCAATGGAGTCGCGATTGGCAATGACGCCGAAGGAATCAGCGGTCTTGTCGCCGGCCTCAAACTCCGCCTTGGCGGCCTCGGCCTTCACCTTGGCGGCAGCTACCATGTCGGGGGTAATCTTGATAACGGACTCGTCCACGTCCTTGGTCTCGGGGTTGTCTACGGGCTTGGCCTCGTTCACATCGGTGGTAGCGGGGTCGTCCACAGGTGCGGCACCGTAAAGGCTGTGGCGAATGGTGACGGTCTTGTCGTCCACGCGGTAGCCCTTGCCATACTGAATGACGTAGTAGCCCTGGTCGGCTGACTCAAAGAGTTCAATGTCGCCGATGGTGCGAGTCTGGTCCATCACCCAGTCAGCGTAGGGTGCGCCGTTAGTCTTCATGGTGTTGCCGAACTGGGCGGTAGCGTCGGTGTAGCCCGGTGCTTTGTAGGCCTCTTTTTCAGCCTCTGCCACATACTTGGGAGCGGCAACGGCGAATTCTTCGCCGCCCTTGACGGCCTTAACCATGGCCTCGGCCTGAAGCTTTGCGGCAGACATAGCGGCCTTCTTGGCCTCGTCGGTGGCGGGAACATCCTTGCCGTCCGCGTCCTTGGTGGCGGGTGCGGAACCGTCGATGAGGCAGATTTTGAAGTTATAGCTATCCATGATGCCTACGTTCTCTTTGTAGTAGGTCTCCAGCTCCTCGGGGGAGAAGGTGGAAAGCTCTGTGTTTTTGGCGGTGTAATACTCGGAAATCAGCTGCTGACGCTCCGCAATGGTGCGGAAGGTGCCCACAGTCATAAACTCACCGTAATTGAGTTTGAGGTAGGCGGATTCGGAATAACCGCTTTTCTGGGCTGCGGTTTTCAAGCTTTTCAGAGTATCTGTTACAGCCTGCTTGCCGGCATCACTGAGTTTGAAACCGTCCTTCACAGCGGCGTTGTAAAGCGATGTGGTCTGAACCAGAGCGGTCTTGGCAGTCTCTAAAAATTGGTCGTGGAAGCTCTTTGTGGCATCCGCCTTGGTAAACTGAGTCTTCAAATCCTTGGCGGGGTCGAAGGAGGGTTCGGTCTGGATACCGTACTGAATCATCATCTGGTCAGTCTGATACTGCTGCTGCAGGGCCTGATTGAAGAAATAGCCTACCTCAGCGGAATTGTATTTGGTGTCGCCCACGGTAAGGGCGGTCTGCCCACGCTGGAACACGCCGGAGTTCCAAATCAGCAGTGCTGCCACTGCAACGGCACAGACGGCACCGATGATGGAGTATGCAATCATGTTTCGGTGCTTGATTTGCGCCTCCTTCAGGTCTTTCTTTTCTTTTTCAGTCAGTCCAAAGGCGTCGCCGCCAATGCGCTGCTTTTTTTCACGTTTTGCGCTCATTATATCGTCAATCCTCTCGTTTCTTTTGTCGCGTACTCGGAGTATTATACAATAGCCCGGCCTACCATGCAAGCAAAAATCAAATGTTTTATTAAATGTTCATAAAGAAGGTCATCATGCGCAGGAAAAAAGAAAGGCGGTGCTGTTTCCCCAGCACCGCCTTTCTAACGCGTTCAATGAATCTCCCGCCCTCGCCGTGTGGCTCCGATTAAAACCTGCACAAGTAGCAGGTGGGTCGCCTCCGTGCCGCTTTATCGCTCCCAGCATCCAGTCCGGTCAAGCCGGATCGGGAGGTCTGCGAACCACGGCGCGCGTGGGGCGTCCCCTTTCGGAAACGTGGGTTTAATTCAAAAACCATCACGCACGGAGCAGGAGATGTACAGGTTAGTCCTCGCTTTTTTCTTCTTCGTCCTCTTCGTCGTCCTCGTTGAAGAGCAGTTCCATAAACTGTTCATAAACCGCTTCCAACTCGGCCTCGTCCTCCAGAGTGGAGAGAATTTCCTCGCCATCCTCCACAATGACCTTTAGGATAATGAGCCCTTCCTCCTCGTCGTCGTCGTCCTCCGTTTCCGGCTCAGTGCCGTCCTCGTTGGCCTCCTCGGCGGGAAAAAACGCCATGTACTGTGACCCATTGTATTCTATGGTGTCTAAAAGTTCTAACTCGATGTCGTTGCCGTCCTCGTCGGTAATTGTGACGAAGTCAGGACCAAATTCTTCACTCATGTGAACACTCCCTTTCTGCTTCTTAGTTTACCCCGCAGCCGATAAAAATGCAAGAGTGAGCGGCACCAAATTTTGTATGGCATCGTCTAAAAGGGGAAACCTAAGGAAGCTGTGATGAAATCGCATGAGAGATTCCCTAAAACCATGGGTGGACAAATGGGCGGGTTATTGATATAATGGCCTGTACCGAAAGTTTGAAAAATGCGGCAAAAACCGCAGTCACCGGGAGGTGTTAGCTTGGCAACGTCAAATCGAGAAAACCGCGAAACCCGTCCCGCAAATGATGCCTCTGCACCCGCAGTGCGGCGCAGACGGCGGCGGAGACCCCACTGGCAGGAGGTGCTGCTCAAGGTTGGCAAAGTGTTGGGCACCATGCTGCTCATCGGGCTGACCACGGGGCTCATTATGGCCTGTTTTGCCGCGGTCTATGTACAGACTGCCATCATTCCAAACGCCAACCTAGATTTGGGCGAAATTTCGATGGATCTCAGTTCCACCATGTTCTACACCGACCGAGAAACAGGGGAGCGGAAGGTCTACCTCACCGT
>JAVXKN010000109.1:0-4862 GCA_036647315.1 Oscillospiraceae bacterium
GGTAAGGATGAGGTCTCCAGTTCGAATCTGGATAGCAGCTCCAAAAAACGAGGTTAAAGCAGTGCGTTGTTGCACTTGCTTTAACCTCGTTTTTTTGAGATGGGGTAATCTGTTTTATTTCGTCCTAAAAGGACGGAGAACGTGCGCTGCCGCGCGGGCCTGGCTTTCCCGTCGGGGAAAGGGAGAACGAAGGCAGGACGGGGACCCTCATCCGTCACGCCCTTGCGAGGGCGCGCCACCACGGGTTAAGGAAGGGTTCATTTGGATAATGCCCACCGGGCATTATTTCCCCCGAGGGGAAGGCTTTTACGAGGGACGCAGGCGGCGTGTACCACAGGAAAAGGGATGCTTTTCCCTAAAACACCAGCACGTCACCTGCGTTCAGCGTGTGGAACTGCTGGGGGCGTTCTTTTTTCATCAGGTCGTAGGCGGGCAGTGGTGCGAACGGAACGGTAGCAATGCGGCTCGGGCCATTGTTGCCAAATTGCTGGGCATCACGCTAAACTTAGGATAAGTGCGACCTGTTCGGGGGCGAAATTGGGGTGTACAATTTCGCCGTTATCGGGTACAATAAGGGCAAAGGAGTAGTGATTGACTTGGTACACTTATATTATGGCGACGGCAAGGGAAAGACCACTGCCGCAATGGGTTTGGCACTGCGGGCCTCCGGGCGGGGGAAGAAAGTCACCATCGCCCAGTTTCTCAAAAGCGACGATTCCGGCGAGCGGATTGCGTGGAAAAACATCCCGAACGTCACCGTGCTGGACATTCCACAGGTGATTAAATTCGTCATGGCCATGAACGACGCGGAAAAGGCCCAGGCCGCCGCCGAAATGCGGGCAATTTTAGAACAGGCCGTCACTACCGAGAGTGACCTGATGGTACTGGACGAGCTGGGGAGCGTTGTGAACACCGGGCTGATGACCGCAGAGGAAGTGCTGGCGGCACTGGACCGATGCCCGGCAGAGCGGGAAATCGTCATGACCAGCTATTTCTCCGTGCCCGCTCTCTTTGAACGTGCCGATTACGTCACCGAGATGAAAAAGATGAAGCACCCCTTTGACAAGGGTGCCAAGGCGCGGATTGGCGTGGAGTGGTAGGCTCCCGCAGCAGAAACGCAGTAATATTTGGGTGCCGCTCGTTGAGCGGCACCCTTTTTCACGCTTTTTTGAGCGGCTTTTTGACTGGAAATTCGGGCGACAAAATCTGACAATTTTCAAAAATATTACACAGAGTTGGCTCGCGCCCTTGCAATCCTTTTGTAAAAATGATACAATCTTCAGTGATTCAACCACATCCAAATTTGCAAGGAGGACGTTATAACTATGGCTAAAAAATACGTTTATCAATTCTCTGAGGGAAATGGCTCTATGCGCGAACTGCTGGGCGGTAAGGGCGCAAACTTAGCGGAAATGACCAATTTGGGTATGCCCGTGCCCCAGGGCTTCATCATCAGCACCGAGGCTTGTACGCAGTATTATACCGACGGAAAGAACATTAACGCCGACATCGAGGCGGAAATTCTCTCCTATCTGGCCGGGCTGGAAAAAACCACCGGCAAAGAGTTCGGCAATCCGAAAAACCCGCTGCTGGTCTCCGTCCGTTCCGGTGCCCGGGCCTCCATGCCCGGCATGATGGACACCATTCTGAACCTAGGCCTCAACGACGTGGTGGTGGAAGGCCTTGCGGACTTCACCCAGAACCCCCGCTTTGCCTACGACTCCTACCGCCGGTTCATTCAGATGTTCTCCGACGTGGTCATGGAGCTGAACAAAAAGCGTTTTGAGGAAATTATCGACGGCATGAAGGCCAAACGCGGCGTAAAGCTGGACACCGAGCTCACCACCGAGGATCTGAAAGAGCTGGTTGTGGCATTTAAGAAGTTTTACAAGGACGAGAAGGGCGTTGACTTCCCCACCGAGCCGAAAATTCAGCTCATGGAGGCCGTCAAGGCGGTGTTCCGCTCTTGGGATAACCCCCGCGCCAACGTGTACCGCCGGATGAACGAAATCCCCTACGATTGGGGCACCGCCGTCAACATCCAGTCCATGGTGTTCGGCAACATGGGCGAGACCTCGGCGACGGGCGTCGCCTTCACCCGCAACCCCTCGACCGGCGAGGCGCGCCTGTATGGCGAGTTCCTGATCAACGCCCAGGGCGAGGACGTGGTCGCCGGCGTGCGCACCCCCAACCCCATCTCCAAGCTCCACGAGGAGATGCCCGCTGTCTACGACCAGTTTGCCGACATCGCAAACCGCTTGGAGCAGCACTATAAAGATATGCAGGATATGGAGTTCACCATCGAAAACGGCAAGCTCTATATGCTTCAGACCCGTAACGGCAAGCGTACCGCCGCCGCCGCACTGCAAATCGCCGTCAATCTGGTAGACGAAAAGATGATTGACGAAAAAGAGGCGGTCATGCGTGTGGAGCCCAAGCAGCTGGATTCCCTTCTCCATCCCCAGTTCACCGCCGACGCTTTGAAAAAGGCGGAGGTCATTGGCAAGGGTCTGGCAGCCTCCCCCGGTGCCGCTTGCGGCAAGGTGGTATTCTCCGCCGAGGACGCAAAAGAGTGGCACGAGCGCGGCGAAAAAGTGGTGCTGGTGCGCCTGGAGACCTCTCCCGAGGACATTGAGGGGATGCAGGTTGCGCAGGGTATTCTCACCGTCCGTGGCGGCATGACAAGCCACGCCGCCGTTGTGGCCCGCGGCATGGGCACCTGCTGTGTCTCCGGCTGTGGCGAAATCATTGTGGACTATGTGAAAAAGCAGTTCAGCCTGGGCGGCAAGGTCTACCACGAGGGCGACTTTATCTCTCTGGACGGCACCACCGGCAACATTTACGGCGGAGCCATCGGCACCGAGCCTGCCGCCATCTCCGGCACCTTTAGCCGCTTCATGGAGTGGGCGGACAAATACCGCCAGCTGCAGGTCTATGCCAACGCAGACACCCCCAAGGATGCCCGTCAGGGCATGGAGTTCGGCGCGCAGGGCATCGGCCTCACCCGCACCGAGCATATGTTCTTCGAGGAGAGCCGCATCAAGGCCATGCGTGAAATGATTGTGGCGGACAACACCGCTGACCGCAAAAAGGCACTGGCGAAAATCATGCCGTTCCAGCAGGGCGACTTTGAGGGCATTTACGAGGCCATGGAGGGGAACCCCGTGGTGATCCGCTTCCTGGATCCCCCTCTCCACGAGTTCCTGCCCACCAAGGAGGGCGACATTAAGGAGTTGGCCGCCGATTTGGGCATCACCGTGGAAAAACTTCACCACGTCATTGAGAGCCTCCACGAGTTTAACCCCATGATGGGCCACCGCGGTTGCCGTCTGGCAGTCTCCTATCCCGAAATTGCCGAGATGCAGACTACCGCCGTCATCAACGCCGCCATCAACGTCACCAAAAAGGGCAAATACACCATCGTGCCCCAGATTATGATTCCGCTGGTGGGCGAAGTGAAGGAGCTCAAATATGTGAAGGACGTGGTGGTGAAAACCGCCGACGCCATCATCGCCGCCTCCGGCATCGCCATGAAGTACGAGGTGGGCACCATGATTGAGATTCCCCGTGCCGCCCTCACCGCCGACGAAATCGCCAAGGAGGCCGAGTTCTTCTCCTTTGGTACCAACGATTTGACCCAGATGACCTTCGGCTTCTCCCGTGACGATGCCGGCAAGTTCCTGGATTACTATTACGAAAACAAGATTTACGAGTCTGACCCGTTCGCCCATCTGGACCAGAACGGCGTAGGCAAGCTGGTGGAAATGGCCGCCAAGCTGGGCCGTCAGACCCGCCCCACCATGCATTTGGGCATCTGCGGCGAACACGGCGGCGACCCCACTTCCGTGGAGTTCTGCCACCGCATTGGCCTCAACTATGTCTCCTGCTCCCCCTTCCGTGTGCCCATCGCCCGTCTGGCGGCGGCACAGGCAGCCCTGAAGAACCCCCGCAAGTAAAACCCGTCTCCTTCAAACCATACGAACGCCCGCCGATGAAAGTCGGCGGGCGTTTCTGTTCCCATAACGCCGTTATGTGACGCAATGTGTTGCAGTGGTAGCAGAAAAACGGTTGCCAAAAATGTTGCGACGTGATATACTATGACAGTTATAAAGGGGTGATTTGGGTGGAAGAAATCCGCGAACTGAAAGAGCGCATGGGGGAAGAACGGCCCGCAGAGTGGGGCGCGCTGCCTGATTTGGCACTGTACATGGACCAGATTATTGCCTATATGCCCCGCCAGCTCATCCCCTTTGAGGAGAGCGACAACCTCACCTCCGCCATGGTGAATAACTATATTAAGGATGGGCTGCTCCCCCGTGCCGACGGCAAACGGTACGGCAGAGTGCACCTGGCCTATCTCACGGCTATCTGCGCCTTAAAGCAGGTGTTATCCGTCCGTGAAGTGGGAACCCTTTTGGAGAGCGGCGGCGGAGGCCACGAGCCGGAGCACCTCTACGAGTATTTCCGCAAAGAGTTAGATGCCGCGCTGGACACCACCGCCAAGTCTTTGGACGAAAACACCGGCGAGGAAGATTTGGCAAAGCTGGCCCTCTCCCTCACGCTGCGCAGCTATGCCGACAAGCTGGCGGCCATCCGTGTGCTGGACGCGCTCCACAAATATCACCCCGTAGAGGGCGACGGAAAACGAAAAAAGTAAACAGCAGGTGGGGCATATGCCCTAAAATCTGTGATAATATGTAAGGATGGATGAAAAAATGAGCGATTATGTCATAGTAACAGACTCTTCCGCAGATTTAACGGCTGACTTGGTGAAGGACTTGGAAGTGGAGGTACTCCCTCTGACCTTTACCATCCAGGGAAAAACCTACCAAAACCATCCCGACAATCGGGGCATGGACCCT